>DASYES010000459.1:0-1946 GCA_036498885.1 Pseudonocardia sp. | reverse complement strand
CATCAACCCGAACACCATCCCGGCGAGCGACACGATCGCGCCCACGGAGAGGTCGATGCCACCCCGGCCGGAGACGATCACGAAGAGCTCGGCGAGTGCGAGCAGGGCGAACGGCACCGTCGACTCGAGCGCGTTGCCGAGGTAGCGCAGGTCGTAGGGCGCGACGAGGTAGCCGCCGCTGCCCAGCAGGCGGAACCACACGACCACCACGACGAGCAGCACCGCGAGCAGTACGACCCGCTCGGTGAGCACCACCCGCAGCGCCCGCTGCGCGATGCGCTCGCGGTGTCCGAGGGCCGGCGCCGGTGGGGTACGGGTGTCGGTCATGTGGCACTCCTGCGCCGCTCGCGCAGCAGGTCGACACCGACCGCCACGAGGATGAACAGCCCGATGAAGAGCTGGGTCAGCTCGGTCGGCCAGGTCAGCAGCGTGACGGCACTGGTGACGGTGCCGACGAGCAGCGCGCCCAGCAGCGTCCCGAGAACGGTGCCACGACCGCCGATGATGCTGGTGCCGCCGATGACCACCGCTGCGATCACCCGCAGCTCCAGGCCGGTGCCGACGTTCTGCTGCACGAGACCGCCGCTGCCGATGAGCACGCAGGCCGCCAGGCCCACGCACACGCCGGTGAGGACGTACGCGCTGATCTGCCGCCGCCGCACACGCACGCCGGCCAGCCGTGCGGCGAACACGTCGCCGCCCACGGCGTAGAGGTGGCGCCCGGTGGCCCAGAACCGCATGTAGCACCACATCCCGGCGGCCAGCACGACCGTGAGCCACCACGCCGCGGGCACCCCGAGCAGCCGGCCTTCGGCGCCGCCCCCGATCGGACCGAACGCGCCGGGCACCCCCGCCACCTGCTCGTTCCCGAAGATCTGCAGGGCGACGAACCGGTAGATGTTCAGGGTGCCGAACGTGACGATGATCGGGTGGATCCCGCCGTAGGCCACGAGCAGCCCGTTGACCGCCCCCAGTACCAGCCCGGTGACGACGGCGACCGCCACCGCAGGCAGGAACGGCAGCCCCGCGTCCCGCACGAGCAGGGCGATCACGACCATCACAACCGCAGCCTGGCTGCCGACGGAGACATCGATGCCGGCGGTGACGATCACCGCGGTCATGCCGATGCCGATCAGCGCGATCGGCGCGACCGTGAAGAGGATGTTCTGCACGTTGCCCGCGGTGAGGAACGTGTCGGTGGCCAGGGCGAGCACGAGCCACAGCAGCGCGGTCACGCCGAGGAGCGCGAGCTCCTGCCCCTCGATCGCGCGCACGCGCGGCCGCCTGCGGGTCACCGGCACGGCCGTGGTCTGCGCCGGCGCAGGAGCCGTCACGTGTGTGCCTCCTCGTCAGCACCCAGCGGGGCTTCGGCGTCGCCGTTGTCGCCCGCCGCGGCCGCCAGCACCTCGGCCTGGCTCGCGCCGCGCCCGAACTCGCGCACCACCCGGCCCCGCCGCACCACCAGGACGCGGTCGGCGAGCTCCAGCACCTCCGGCAGGTCCGTCGAGATGACGAGAACCGCGCTACCCCCGTCGGCGAGCTCCAGGACCAGCCGGTGGATCTCCTCCTTCGCCCCGACGTCCACGCCCTGCGTCGGTTCCTCGAGCACGAGCACGCGGGGCGCGCGGACGAGCTGGCGCGCGAGCACGACCTTCTGCTGGTTGCCACCGGACAGCGCCGCGACGGCCGTGTTGATGCCGGGGGCCTTGATCGCGATACGGGACAGGAAGCCCTGAGCGAGGCTGCGCTCGCGGGCACGGTCGAACCAGAACCCGAAGCGCGCGAGGTAGCGCAGGTGGGCGCTGGAGATGTTGAACGCGATCGACTTGTCGGCGAACACGCCCTGTTGCTTGCGGTTGCCCGGGAGCATGGCGACGCCCGCGGCCGCGGCGTCCCGCGGGTTGTGCACCCGTACGGGACGGCCGTCGACCCGCACCGTGCCGCTG
>DASYES010000458.1:0-4649 GCA_036498885.1 Pseudonocardia sp. | reverse complement strand
GCGCTACCGCGACTGCTCCTGGCGCTGGTCACAGCGGGCCGGGGGGTGACCGGCGATGTCGCTGAGCTGGCGAGAACGGCGGGCTCTGCGGGGGATCAACCGGCTTCTCGCACAGGAGGACCCATGTCTGGCCGAGCGGCTGCACGGTCCCGCGACCGGCCCGGCCCCGATCACCGTGCTCGACCGGATCGCGTGGTGGTACTTCTGGGCGTCGACCCTGCTGCTGGGGTACGGCCTGGTCTTCGACGAGGCCGACCTTCTGCGGAGCGCGACGCTGCTGCTCGCCGTGTTCCCACCGTTGATCCTGGTGATGGCAGCAGCGAACCGCTGCAGCCCACACGTCCAGAACACGATCCAGCGGCCACCGGACTAGAGAGGGTGCGATGACTGGCGTACTACCGCCGGACCCGGACGGCGGGCACGGGGTCAGTCCAGACGTTGCGGCCACTGCACCCCACCGGCACCGGCAGTTTGTGGGACATCCACTCGACGTACTGGGCGCGATCGCCGTCGGTGGCGTGATCGGGGCGGAGGCCCGCTACGTCCTCGGGGTGGTGCTGCCCCACGACCCCGGGAGCTGGCCGTGGGCAACTCTCTTGGAGAACATCTCCGGCTGCCTGCTGATCGGCGTGCTGATGGTGGTCATCACCGAGTTCGTCACACCCCACCGCCTGCTACGCCCGTTCCTCGGCGTTGGCGTGCTCGGCGGCTACACCACCTTCTCCACCTACACGGTAGACGCCATCCGACTGTTCGAGGGCGGCCAGCCGCCCCTGGCCGCCGCGTACCTCGTGGTGACGCCTCTCGCCGCCGTGTTGGCGTGTGCGGCCGGTGCGGGCGCGACGCGCCTGACCGCCCGCGCCCGCATCGACCAACGTCGGCGAAACCAGCCGTGACCGCGGTGACAGTTCTCTGGGTCGCCCTGGGAGCGGCGATCGGTGCACCGCTGCGCTATGTGGTCGACCGCGCTGTCCAAGCCCGGCATCACACCCGGTTCCCCTGGGGCACCTTCACCGTCAACATGATCGGATCCTTCATCCTCGGCGGGCTCACCGCCGCCAGCGGAGTGCTCCCACCCGCGGTGGGAGCGGCGGCCGGCATCGGATTCTGCGGCGCGCTGACCACCTACAGCACCTTCAGCTACGAGGCATTCTCCTTGCTGGAGAATCGCGCCCGCGCGGTCGCCGCTGCGTATGTGACGGGCAGCGTCTCCGCCGGGCTGGGCGTTGCCGTGCTGGCGTGGTGGGGCACCAGCACCCTCCTGGTCTGAGCACGCAGCGGTCATGCGAGGAAGGAACCCACCGATGACACCGAACGCCGACGATGCCCCGACGACCCTCGTCGTCGGGCACAGCAACGACCCGGCCGGTGACCACGCCGTGGCCGTCGCCGCATCCCTGGGCCGCCGGCTGCACGCACGGCTGCTCATCGTGCACGTGATCGAGACCAGTGACTACCCAGCCGACAGCGACGCTGCTGACTGGGAGGAAGAATGCCAACGCCAGTTGTCCGACCAGCGTGGACGAGTCGAGCGCATGCTCGGCGATGTCGAGCTGGGCTGGACCTACGAGACGCGCCGTGGCGACCCCGCGATCGAGGTCGCCCAAGCGGCCGAGGAACACAACGCCCTGATGATCGTCGTCGGCACCCGCGGCGAGGGCCTGCGTCTGGCGATCCCACGGTTGATCGAACCCTCGGTGTCGCACGGCGTGATCCACTGCCAAACCCGGCCGGTGTTGGTTGTACCTCCCAACAACGCTGGCTTCGCTGATACGAGACACGGGTGTGGTGAGGTTTTGCCCCGGTAGGGCTAACGGCGTCGACTCGCTGGTCCGGGCCTCGCTCACCGCTCTGAGCGCCGAAGGCACCACCGAATCCGGTGTGTTGACCACCCGGTAGTCCTACTGGGCGAGAGCCGATCACCGGGTCGCCCACTTCGAGGACCAGCCCGCGTAGGACCGCCGTCCGCGCGACGCCGAGTCCGCGGACGACCGAGTCGGCGCGTCGCTTTCCGTACCAGATGCATCTCCCCGCGACAGCGACCCTCGGGCCCGTGGACCGGGTTGCCTCGCCGAGCACTTCGAACCTGTCTCGTCTACCGGGTACGCCCGAAGTTCGCCCTCGTTCACCGCTGGTCGCTCCGATCGTATGGGGAAGGAGCCGAGGACGTGGTGCCACCGATGCGGCTTGTGGTGTCAACCGCTCCGATCGTGGATGACCGATGGATCGACCGGGTGTGCTGCGCTCTCGCCGAGCCGACTACGGCTAGTGAGAGACGTCAAGTCTGTGTGAGGAAACCATGGACAAGATGACTTAGCCGCTGCCAAGTGCACTGAGCCGGGACAGCCGCCCTCCCAGTTTTCGGGTCGTCCCAACCGATCCTGCCAACAAAACACAGGTTTCGTTGGTTGCTGGTTCGGTTGACGAAACTGCTATCGGGTTTTGCGGTTCGCGAACTGCCAGCTGATAGCCTCCGATCATGATCGACGAGGCCGCACGCTGCGGCTACAGCAAGTGCCGGGCAGAACTGCCGCCGCCCGGTCCGCAGGGCGGCCGTCGCCGCTCCTTCTGCCGGGACACCCGGTGGCCCGGTGGCCGTACCTGCGCGCAGATGGCCCGGGCCGAGCGCGATGCGCTCGATGCACTGGGCCTCGATTCGGGGCGCTCCTCGTTCCGACTCGATGCCGAGCGGCTCCGTGAGCACGTGGATGCCGTGCGCGCGCCCGTCACGGAACTGGCCGCCGCGCTCGATGCCGTCATGGCGCGGCTGGAGGAGGTGGAGGGCGCTGCCCTGACCGCTGTCGAGACCGCCAACAGGGGTGCGGCGGAGGCCGAGGCCGCGCGGGTCGATGCGCAGCAGGCTCGGGAGCGGGCCGAGCGTGAGTCCCGTGAGGCGCGTGAGCGGAGCGCCCGGGCGGTCGAGGAGCGCACCGCCGCCGTGGAGCGGGCGACGGCCGCCGCCCGGCAGGCACTCGATGCCACCGAGGCACTGGGCGCAGCGCGTCAGGCCGTCGAGGAGGCAGTTGCCGGCCGCCAGGCCGCGGAGGAACGGGCCGGCTCGGCCGCTCGCCAGGCCGCCGAAGCCGAACGGGCAGCGCAGGAGGCAGCGGTGCGAGCCGGACGAGCCGATGCCGAGTGCGCCGCGGCGCGGGCACGGTCGCAGGAGTGGCGGACGGAGTCCGAGGAACGCCGCGAGGAGCTTGTCGCCGTCCGAGCAGAGCTAGGTGCCTGCACGAGCGCCCGCGACGACGCCATCCGCCGGGCCACTGCCGCCACCGACGCCCTGGCCGGCGAGCAAGGGGCCCGGCAGCGGGCGGAGCAGGAGCTGACCGGCGCCCGCGCGCGGCTCGACGCCGAGGCGCAGCTGCGGGCGCGGGCCGACGCCGAGCTCGAACGGATGCGCGCGGAGGTCGAGCGGGCCCGAGCCGACGCCCGGCTGGCGCGGGAAGAGCTGACCGCCCTCCGCGAACAGGGCACCGACGAGCTGCGAGCCCTTGTCGCGGCAGTGCGGGGCACGACAGCGAAGGACTCCTGACAGATCCGAGCCACGACCGGGGTCCGTTCGCCCGCTGGGTCAGTACGACCGCGCCGCTCGTCCACGCCGGTCGAGCCCGCGGTCCCGAGGCTCCTCGTACGAGCGGCACGTTCGTCCGCCAGGTTCGCGCGAACGTGCCGCTCGTCCGGCCCGGTCGGGCTGGTGCGGCGGCGGACGGGGAGGGGCTGAGATCGGCCGGGCGGGGAGGCGCAGGATGGCGGTATGACCCAACTCCGCTGGTTCATCACGGGCGCATCGACCGGGTTCGGCCGCACCCTTGCCGAGACCCTGCTCGAACAGGGTGATCAGGTCGTGGCCACCGCACGTAAGCCTGAGACGGTCGCCGATCTCGTTGAGCGCCACCCCGGAGCCGCGCTCGCTCTGCCGCTGGATGTGACCGACCCCGCGCAGGTCACTGCCGCGGTCTCGGCCGCGGTGGACAGCGGCGGCATCGACGTTCTCGTCAACAACGCGGGCCATGGCCTCCTCGGTGCGCTCGAAGAGCTGACCGACCAGCAGATCCACGAGGTGTTGGGGGTGAACCTGTTCGGGGCGCTGGCCGTCACGCGAGCCGTGCTGCCCCACATGCGGGCTCGCCGCAGCGGCCACATCGTGCAGATGTCGTCGGTCGGTGGCGTTGTCGCCAACCCGGGCCACGCCGTTTACGCCACCTCGAAGTTCGCACTGGAAGGGGCGTCCGAGGCGCTCGCCGGTGAGGTCGCACCGTTCGGGATCCGGGTGACGCTCGTCGAGCCGGGCCCGTTCCGCACCGATTTTCTGGGCCGGTCGCTGGGGCGGGCCACCCCGATCGAGGACTACGCGGACGGCCCGGCGGGGGCGCTGCGGAACCGGTTCTCGAACCAACACGGGCAACAGCCCGGCGACCCCGCGCTGGCCTGCCAGGCGATCATCGGGGCGGTGCGTGATGGATCGGCCCCGCTGCGGTTGCCGCTGGGACGGGCGGCCGTCGAGCGCATCCGCGCCAAACTGCAGCGCCAGCTGACCGATCTCGAGGCCTGTGCCGACCTCGCCATCTCGACCGACCGCCCGGTGGACTGAAACGCGCATATCCCGATCGCGGATCGCACTTGACCACACGGGTGCCGTCATCGAC
>DASYES010000457.1:0-2030 GCA_036498885.1 Pseudonocardia sp. | reverse complement strand
GTCCGAGATCATCGGACGGGGCCTCTGTCGTTGAGACAGCTGCGAAATACAGCTCCCGGGGCCGAGGGCGAGGTCGGCCTGGAGCTCAGCGGCGCCGGAACCCCGCCTGACCATCACGAGGGCCCGGCCCTGGGCCGGGGTAGATTCCGCGGTCGGCAGGAGCGGGGGTGGCATGGCCGCAGGGTGGCACTTCTGGGTCGGCACGTTCACTGGCGTGACACTCATCACGGTGGCCGTACTCCCGGTGGCCGCGCTGGCGGCGTGGGCGCTGGGGCGCCGCCGGAGTGTCACCGGAACCACGCCGGCGTGGCGGATCTCGCTGGCGGAGGTCGGCATCGTCTACGGGACGGTGCCGTTGATATGGATGATCATGTTGCCGGGCGGCCGGGCGGGTGACGTCCCCGGTCGGGTGAGCCTCGTACCGCTGCGGGATCTGCTCACGATCTTCGCCGCCGGGCCGCTGACAGCGACGGCCCAGGTCGTCGGCAACCTGTTGGTGTTCGCGGCGCTGGGGTTCCTCGCCCCGATGCGGTTCGCCGCGCTGGCGTCGGTACCGCGGATCCTGGCGCTCGCGACGGGCTGCTCGGTGCTGGTCGAGGTCGCGCAGTACGTCCTGCAGCTGGACCGGGTGTCCTCCGTGGACGACGTACTGCTCAACACCGCCGGCGCCGGGCTGGCCGCGCTGGCGTCGCGCCGCTGGTGGCGCACTACGGCCGGAGCGTCGTCAGATCGACTCCGATCGGCCACGGTGTCGAGACGCTGAGCCGCCTGTGGAACTCGAACACCTGCTCACGTGGTGCTCGAGCGGTTTCGACCACCGGGTGTGAGGCCCTCGACCACCCGTCCCTCGGCGCCCCCTCCACCGCCATGTTGTTCTTCCCTCGACCAGCAGGCCGCCGAGAACTTTCTCCACCTCGTTGACATGCTCTGATGCCGTGAAGTCGGCGAGGCAGATGGCGGCAATCACGACGCGCTTTCACGATTGCGAAGCGATGAGCGCCTCAGCTGCGCCTCGGGCGCCCGATGCCCGCCAGGTACAACACCAGGAGCACGAGGCCGGGCGGCAGCGCCAGCCACAGCAACCACAGCGAGCTGCCGGTGTTCAGTGCGAAGAGGCCCCAGATCGACAGGCTGACCACGGTGAGGCTGGACCAGATGATCGTCAGCACGCGCATGGCGATGCCGCCACCGGTGCTGGAGAACACGGTGCGGCGTCCCGGCTCGGGCGGTAGCGCGGGCAGGTCGGCCGTCACGCGCTCGAGCTCGCCCCGAGTGCGGGCCGCCCAGACGCAGCGCACGCGCTCGTCGAACTCGCCGAGGTCAAGCTGGCCGATGTCGTGTGCGCGGCGCAACGAATCTTGCACCCTACTTCGCTCAGCGTCCGATACGCGCATGTTCTCCGGTAGGACGGGTTCCGTCACGCGCGGATGATCGCATGGCCCTTCGACGGCGGCGATCACGGAGCGCCGGGTGAGCCAAGTTGCATTCATGCACACTCCCGCATATGTTGGCGCCCATGGGGGCTGGTCACGGTCACGGTCACGGCGTCGACGCCGGTCAGAGCGCATCAGGCCGCTACTCGCGGCGGTTGGTGATCTCGGTCGTCGTACTCACGGCGTCGCTCGTCCTGCAGGTGGTTGTCGGGCTCGCCACGTCGTCGCTCGCGCTGCTTTCCGACGCGGGACACAACTTCACCGATGTGCTCGGCATCGTGATGGCGCTCGCCGCGATCACCGCCGCCCGCGCCTCGGGGCGCAACGACCGTCGCACCTTCGGGCTCTACCGCGCCGAGGTGCTCGCCGCACTCGCCAATGCGGTCCTGCTCTTCGGCGTGGCCGCTTGGGTGGTCGTGGAGGCCGTCCACCGGTTCACCGACCCACCCGACGTGCCCGGGCTCCCGCTGATGTTCACCGCGCTCGCCGGCCTGGCGGCCAACCTCGTCGTCTTCGGCCTGCTGCGCGAGGGTGCGAAGGAGAGCATCAACCTCCGCGGGGCGTACCTCGAGGTCATCTCCGACACCCTCGGGTCGA
>DASYES010000456.1:0-3980 GCA_036498885.1 Pseudonocardia sp. | reverse complement strand
GCGACCTCGTCGCCGACGAGGATCGGCGCCGCCACGACCGGCCCCACGACAGGTTCGGCGTCGACACCCAGTCCCGGCAGCGACACCGGCCTGCGGTTCTGCGCGGCCGCCGCGAGCACGGGCCCGAGCGAGGCGGACGCCGAGGTCTGCGCCAGCCGCTCCCCCGTGTCGGGCGGCGCGGCAGCGAGCACCTCGACCGCGGGCCCCAGCACGGCCACGGCCGATCCCGTGCGGTGCGCGACGAGCCGCACGACGCCGTCGACGTCGGAGTCCTGCGAGGCGAGCCCCGACAGGTGGCTGTAGACGGCGACCAGCTCGCGCAGAAGCACGTTCTCCCGCCGGTCGCCCGCCGCCGTCGCGGCCGGAGCGACCCGTGACGGATGCGCCGACGCAGGCATGGGGGGAAGCGTAATCACCTCTGTCCGATTGACCCAAGGATCAACGGTCGCTCTTTGTGTTCCGGCACATGTGATCGGCGCCATGGTCTGGATAACGTCGACGGCACCGACCGGGACATCGAAGCGAAGGAGCGGGCGTGGATACGACTTCGAGGCCGCGACGAGATCTGCGCACCGGCACCGAGAGCTCCCCCGTCGGCCCGCTCCTGCGCGAGCTGGAGCGCATCTCCGGCCATGCCGACACCGAGCGTGCGGCCGCTGACCAGGCTGTCATCGCAGCACTGCGCGCGGAGGTCACCGCTCTGCGGGCGGCCGTGGCACACCTGCGCGCGGGCACCGCGGCGCTGCCGAGGCACCTCCAGCCCGTCGTTGCGCGCGCCATGATCACTGTGGCTGCGGCAGGCTCCGACCCTTCCACGCCCACAGGCTGAGTGCCCCGCGCGGGCTGTAGTCGGCCACAAACGCGCTGACCGCTCGCGATTCCACGGCACGTGCGAGGGAGAGGCACCGATGGCGGAACGGCCGCACCCCACTTCCCCTGCGACATCGGCGCGCGGCACCTATCGGCTGGCTCCGATCCTGCGGCCGAGCCCCGTCCACCGCCGCGTGGCCGCCTGGCTGGAGCGCTCCCCGCGGGCGTTGCGCGTGTTCACCGCGGCGGAGCGGCGCACCAAGGAAGCCGTGTTCGGCTGCCGGATGTGTGGTCAGTGCGCACTGCCCGCCACCGGCTACGCCTGCCCGATGACCTGCCCGAAGCAGCTGCGCAACGGGCCGTGCGGCGGGGTGTCACCCAGCGGTGCGTGCGAGGTGTACCCGGCCGAACGCTGCGTCTGGGTCATCGCGCACGAACGGGCCGCGAGCGCAGGCCGGGCGGACGACCTCGCCCTGCTGCAGCGGCCGGTGGACCACCGCTGCAGCGGGTCGAGCTCCTGGGTCAACTACTGGCTCGGCCGTGACGAGGGACTCTGGACCGGCGACGACGGGCTCGACGACCGTCCCGCCATCCACCGCTCCCCCGTGGATCTGGGGCTACCGGCGGTGCGCAGATGAGCGCGCCACCGCAGCTCCGCATGGCAGGCGGCCTGCGCGGAGCCCTCGCGGCGGGCCGGTTCGCGGTGACGGCCGAGATCGGGCCGCCCCGCGGCGTCGACCCGCACTCCGTCGGCCGGTCGGCGGCGCTTCTGCGCGGCTGGGTCGACGCCGCCAACGTCACCGACAACCAGGGGGCCCACGTCCGGCTCTCCAGCCTCGCCGGGAGCCTGCTGACGGCCGAGGCGGGTGTGGAGCCCGTGATGCAGCTGACCTGCCGCGACCGCAACCGGATCGCGCTGCAGTCCGACCTGATCGCCGCCGCGACCCTCGGTATCCCCAACGTGCTGCTGCTCACCGGGGACCACCCCAGGTTCGGCGACCATCCCGACGCGAAGCCGGTGTTCGACCTCGACAGCGTCCAGCTCGTGTGGACCGCCCGCACCATGCGCGACGACGGGCTGCTGCTCTCCGGACGGCCGCTGGACCCGCGGCCGGGGTTCCTGATCGGGGCCGTGGAGAACCCCTTCGCCCCACCGACCGACTTCCGCGCGGCGCGACTGGGCAAGAAGGTGGCCGCGGGCGCGGAGTTCTGCCAGACCCAGTTCGTGTTCGACGTCGCAGGCTTCGCGCGCTTCATGGCCGAGGTGCTCGACCGTGGCCTGGACACCCGCTGCGCCGTGCTCGCCGGCGTGGGCCCGATCCGGTCGCTGCGCGCGTACGAGTTCATCCGCACCAAGGTGCCCGGCGTCCACGTCCCCGACGAGGTCGGCCGCAGGCTCCGCGGTGTGCCCGCCGACCGCGTCGCCGCGGAGGGCGTGGCGATCTGCGTGGAGACGATCCAGGCGTTGCGCGAGACCCCCGGTGTCGCCGGGGTGCACATCATGGCGTTCGGCTACGAGCGCGGGATCCCGGAGATCCTCGAGCGGGCCGGGCTGGAGAGGAGTGCACGTGCTGGTTGAGATCCGGCCGGCGGCCCGGCTGCGCGGCAAGAACGCCGTGGACGTCACCGCGGCGCTGGCCCCGGTGTTCGGCGCCCTCGGCACCGAGAACGCCGACGATGGACCGGTCACCGACCTGTCCCGGCTGCGGGTGGTGGCCGACTGGGTCCAGTACCGCAACAACTTCCGCACCCCCATCGAGCTGCGTCCCGTCGTCGGGGGTGGACCGCCCGAGCTGGCCCTGGACCTGCGCGGGCTCTCCGGTGCGGAACCGGACGCCGTCAGCTCAGGAGTGGGCGCCGCCCTGCACGCCCACCGGGGCGTGGGCGCGAGCGCCCGGCACCTGGTCCTGGAGGAGTGGGCACCCAGCCGCTCCAGCCTCATCTGGGCGTTCAACGCGCTGTACTGGCAGCACCTGCAGCTGTGGGAGGAGGAGACGGGGCAGGGCTACGAGTCGGCGCTGCCGGGCGGGCAGAGCGACGCCCGCCACCTGGAGCCGGTGCGCGAGACCATCGGCAGGCTGTTCGCGATCTGGGACTCGCTGGCCGAACGCCGGGCGCTGCCCGAGGAGCTCTACGTCGTGGAACTCGGGGTGGGCAACGGCAACCAGGCCAGCACCTGGCTCGACACCTTCGTCGAGATGGACCGGGCACACGGCCGCGAGTACTACCGGCGCCTGCACTACCTCATGTGCGACTACTCCCCGCACGTCCTCGAGATGGCCAGAGCCACCGTCCGCGGCCACGCCGAGCACGTCAGCTCTTTCGTGCTCGACGCCATGCGCCCGCTGACCTCCCTCGCCTTCCTGAAGTTCAAGGTATTCTTCGTCTACATCTCCAACGTCTACGACAACCTGCCCACCGACGAGATCGCCACGATCGGGCAGCGCGAGCATCTGGTGGAAGCCCGGGCCTACCTCCCCGAGGCCGAGGCCGAGGCGATCGCCGCGGGCCTCGGGATCGAGCAGCAGGCGCTCGCCGCGCTCGTGCAGAAGCTGCTGCGCCTGGGTCCCGCCCTCCTGGCCGAGGCGATGCCGCAGCACTTCGCCGACGTCCCGACGGCGGTGCAGTTCTGGCGGGCCTGCTGGCAGGCGCTGAAGCTGCAGGAGCGCTACGTTCCGCTGCACGGCCTCGACACCTACGAGATCGCCCCCGGCATCAGCGGCGAGCTGCTGCGCCCGCTGCTCGCCACCGGCAGCGACGTGCGGGTGCACGTGGCCAACGGCGCGGCCGCCAGCTTCTCCGAGACCCTGCCGCTGCTGCACCCCTACGGCAGGCTCCAGTGCCACGACATCTTCGTCACCGACCCGCACCAGTACCGCACCGGCTTCCGCGGGCCCGGCAAGTACGACGGCTCGGTGGTCAACTGGGTCAACGGGCCGCTGCTGCAGCTGATCGCGAGCAGGCGCGGGTTCGACGTCCGCTTCTCACCGTTCGCCCAGCGTCCGGCGTCCAACGTGAAAACGCTCACGGTCGAAGTCAGGGACTGAGCGCGGGTGACGCGGGACTCCGATGCGCGGCTGCCGCTGCTGCCCACCACGGTGGTGGGCTCCTACAGCGTGCCCGAGTGGCTCGAACGGCTGAAGACCGAGTACTACCAGCGGCGGATCAGC
>DASYES010000455.1:0-2559 GCA_036498885.1 Pseudonocardia sp. | reverse complement strand
TGGAGCCGGGCTTCGGCTACACGCTGGGCAACTCGCTCCGGCGCACGCTTCTCTCCTCGATCCCCGGCTCGGCGGTCACCAGCATCCGCATCGACGGTGTGCTGCACGAGTTCACCACCGTGCCGGGTGTGAAGGAGGACGTCACCGACATCATCCTCAACCTCAAGGAGCTGGTCGTCAGCTCCGAGGAGGACGAGCCGGTGACGATGTACCTGCGCAAGCAGGGGCCCGGCGACGTGACCGCAGGCGACATCGTGCCGCCCGCCGGGGTCACGGTGCACAACCCCGACCTGCACATCGCCACGCTCAACGACAAGGGCCGCCTCGAGGTGGAGCTCGTCGTGGAGCGTGGCCGTGGCTACGTCCCGGCCATGCAGAACAAGGCCACCGGCGCCGAGATCGGCCGTATCCCGGTCGACTCCATCTACTCGCCGGTCCTGAAGGTGACCTACAAGGTCGAGGCCACCCGTGTCGAGCAGCGCACCGACTTCGACAAGCTGGTGCTCGACGTGGAGACCAAGCCCTCGATCACGCCCCGGGACGCGCTGGCCTCGGCCGGTAAGACCCTCGTCGAGCTGTTCGGCCTCGCGCGCGAGCTGAACGTCGACGCAGAGGGCATCGAGATCGGCCCGTCGCCGCAGGAGGCCGACACCATCGCGGCCTTCGCGATGCCGATCGAGGAGCTGGACCTCACCGTCCGCTCGTACAACTGCCTGAAGCGCGAGGGCATCCACACCGTGGGTGAGCTGGTGGGCCGCAGCGAGGCCGACCTGCTCGACATCCGCAACTTCGGTGCCAAGTCGATCGACGAGGTCAAGATGAAGCTCGTCGGCCTCGGGCTCGCGCTCAAGGACAGCCCGCCCGGATTCGACCCGTCGGCCGCTGCCGCCGACTTCGGCTCCGAAACGTTCGACCCCGAGCACTTCGGGGACGACGGCCAGGACTACGCAGAAACGGAGCAGCTGTAGCCATGCCTCAGCCCACCAAGGGGCCTCGTCTCGGCGGGTCGCCTGCGCACCAGCGGCTGATCCTGGCCAACCTGGCCACCGCGCTGTTCGAGCACGGCCGGATCACCACCACCGAGGCCAAGGCCCGGCGGCTGCGGCCCTACGCCGAGCGCCTGATCACCAAGGCCAAGCGTGGTGACCTGCACAACCGTCGCGAGATCCAGAAGGTCATCCGCGACAAGACGGTCGTGCACCGGCTCATCGCAGACATCGGCCCGTTCTTCGCCGACCGCGACGGCGGCTACACCCGGATCACCAAGACGCTGCCGCGCAAGGGCGACAACGCCCCCATGGCCGTGATCGAGCTGGTCCAGCAGAAGACGGTCACCGACGAGGCCGAGCGCGCTCGCCGCGTCGCGTCGTCGCAGCGAAAGGCCGCCACCCCGGCTCCGGCCGAAGCGGCTCCGGCTGCCGACGAGACGCCGGCAACCGACCAGACCGAGGCGGCCGAGTCCACCACGGTCGAGACCGAGGCCACGAGCACCACGAGTGCTCCGGCCGAGGAGAGCACCGCTCCGGCTGCCGGGTCCGGCCAGCCCCCGGCGAATCGTGAGGACAACTCCACCGAGGAGTCCTGATAGTCGCGCAGCACCCGCACCACCCCGTCGAGCCCGCCGTCCTCCGTGACGGCGGGCTCGCCGGTGTTCCGGGGCATCTCGGCGCCGCGGAAGGGGCGACTCGCGAGCGGGAAACGGGCGACTCGCGCAGGTTTCGGCTGGACGTCGCCTACGACGGCACCGACTTCTCGGGCTGGGCCATACAGCCGGAACGCCGGACGGTGTGCGGGGTGCTCACCGAGGCGCTCTCGACGGTGGTGCGGGCGCCCGTGCAGCTGACCGTCGCCGGGCGCACCGACGCCGGGGTGCACGCCACCGGCCAGGTGGCGCACGCCGACCTCGCTGCCGACCTCGACGGGACGTGGCTGGTGCTGAGGCTGGCTCGGCTGCTGCCGTCCGATGTCCGGGTGCGGGCGGCCACCCCCGTTCCCGCGGCCTTCGACGCCCGGTTCTCGGCGCTGCGCCGCCACTACCGCTACCGGGTGGCCACAGCGCCGCACGGGGCGGAGCCGTTGCGCGCCCGCGACACGCTCTCCTGGCCGCATCCGCTGGATCTCGCGGCGGTCACGGACGCGTCCGTACGTCTGCTCGGTGAGCACGACTTCGCTGCGTTCTGCAAGCGCCGGGAGGGAGCCACCACCGTGCGGGCGTTGCAGCGGTTGTCCTGGGGGGAGGCCGGCGGCGGCGTCGTGGAGGCGTCTGTGTCCGCCGATGCGTTCTGCCACTCGATGGTCCGGAGCCTGGTCGGTGCGCTGCTCGACGTGGGCCGCGGGCGGCGGGCCGCGGCGTGGCCCGCCGAGCTGCTCACCCGCGGTGAGCGGGCGAGCGAGGTGCCCGTCGCCCCGGCCCACGGCCTGACGCTGGTGGCCGTGGACTACCCGCCGGACGCCGAGCTGGCCGCCCGGGCCGACGCCACCCGCCGCAAGCGCGTGCTCGGCGCGCAGTAGCGCACGGTCGGCGCGTTCGGCGCCGACGAGATCGTCCGGAGCTATAGC
>DASYES010000454.1:0-4661 GCA_036498885.1 Pseudonocardia sp. | reverse complement strand
CAGATCGGTTACGAGGTGCGGCGGGTCGACACGAGCAGGCCGTGGCTTGCCGGGGGAGCGTTGCTGCTGTTCGCCGGCGTGGGCAGCGGCCTGGCCCTGGGCCGGCGCTTCCCGTAGACCTCTCCCGCGACGAAGTGGCGACTCGCGCACGTGAACCGGGCGACTCGCGCACGGTATGAGGGCGACTTTCGGAACCCCCGCGAGTCGCCCTGTTTTGTGGCGAGCCGCCCCGATCAGGGCCGCGAGTCGCCCAGTTCCGACGCGCCAGTCGCCCGGTTTCCGCGGGTCGGGGCGCGGCCCATAGGGTGACCACCCGTGGGACGCAGCGTGCTGGTGACCGGAGGCAACCGCGGTATCGGGCTCGCGATCGCGAAGGCGTTCGCGGCGCAGGGCGACCAGGTGGCGGTGACGCACCGCAGCCCCGTCGAGGGGTTGCCGGGGGAACTGCTCCCCGTTCAGTGCGACGTCACCGACGCGGCTGCGGTGGACGCGGCGTTCACCGAGATCGAGGACAAGCACGGCCCGGTGCAGGTGCTCGTCTCGAACGCCGGGATCACGGACGACGGGCTGCTCATGCGGATGAGCGAGGAGTCGTTCACGCGGGTCGTCGACGCCAACCTCACGGCTGCCTACCGCGTCGCCAAGCGCGCCTCCCGCGGCATGCTCAAGGCGAAGAGCGGCCGCATGGTCTTCGTCTCCAGCGTCGTCGGCCTCTCCGGCGGCGCCGGGCAGGTCAACTACGCCGCGTCCAAGGCCGGTCTGGTCGGGCTGGCCCGCTCCGTCGCACGTGAGCTCGGTTCCCGCGGCATCACGGCCAACGTGGTGGCGCCGGGGTTCGTCGACACCGATATGACCCGCGCCCTGTCCGACGCGCGGCGCGCCGAGATCCTCGGCCAGATACCCCTCGGTCGGTACGCCAGCACTGACGAGGTGGCCGCCACCGTCACGTGGCTGGGCTCGGAGAACGCCGGGTACATCACCGGCGCTGTGATCCCGGTCGACGGCGGCCTCGGCATGGGCCACTAGCCCACCCGCTCCCTGAACACGGAAAGGCTGCCATGGGACTGCTCGAGGGCAAGCGCCTGCTGATCACCGGCGTGATCACCGATGCGTCGCTGGCGTTTCACGCCGCGAAGATCGCCCAGGAACAAGGCGCAGAAGTTGTGCTCACCGGTTTCGGACGGATGCGGCTGGTGGAGCGGATCGCGCAGCGGCTGCCGAAGCCTGCGCCGGTGGTCGAGCTCGACGTGTCGGACCAGTCCCAGCTCGACAGCCTTGTCGAGCGGGTGTCGCCGTACCTCGGCGAATCGTCCGAAGTGGACGGCCCGAAGCTCGACGGCGTGCTCCACTCGATCGGCTTCGCGCCGGCGTCGTGCCTGGGTGAGGGTGCGTTCATGAACGCGCCCTGGGAGGACGTGGCCGCGACGATCCAGGTGAGCGCCTACTCGTTCAAGTCGCTGTCCGCTGCTCTGCTGCCGCTGCTGGGGCCGGGCAGTTCGATCGTCGGAATGGACTTCGACAACCGGCAGGCCTGGCCCGCCTACGACTGGATGGGCGTGGCCAAGTCCACCCTCGAGTCGGTCACCCGGTACCTGGCGCGTGACCTCGGGCCGAAGGGCATCCGCGTCAACCTCGTGGCCGCCGGGCCGGTGCGCACCATGGCCGCGAAGTCCATCCCCGGTTTCTCCGCGTTCGAGGACGCCTGGGACGGCCGCGCGCCGCTGGGCTGGGACGTCAACGACCCGGTCCCCGTCGCGAAGACGGTCTGCGCCGTGCTGTCGGACTGGCTGCCGGTCACCACCGGGTCGATGGTGTGGGCGGACGGCGGGTTCCACGCCATCGGTGTCTAATCGGGTCGTGCGAGAACAAGCAGACGCGCTGCTGGTCCTGAGCTTCGGCGGGCCCGAGGGCCCCGACGAGGTGCGGCCCTTCCTGGAGAACGTGGTGCGTGGCCGTGGGGTCCCGCCCGAGCGGCTCGACGCCGTCGAGGAGCACTACCGGCACTTCGGCGGCGTGAGCCCGCTCAACGCCCGCAACCGCGAGATCATCGCGGCGCTGCGGCAGCGCACGGACCTGCCGGTCTACTTCGGCAACCGCAACTGGCACCCGCTGGTCGAGGACACGGTCGCCGAGATGGCGCGCGCGGGCGTTCGCCGCGCGCTCGTGTTCGCCACCAGCGCGTACGGCGGGTACTCGGCGTGCCGGCAGTACCAGGAGGACATCGAGCGGGCGCGCAAGACGGTGGGGGAGCGGGCTCCGGAGATGGTGAAGCTTCGGCACTTCTTCGACCACCCCGACTTCATCGCCGCCAATGCCAGCGCTGTTCGTGAGGCGGCCGCAAGCCTGCCGGCCGACGTCCGCGACGCCGCTCGGCTCGTCTTCACCGCCCACTCCGTGCCGGTCGCTGCCGACGTCGCGGCGGGGCCGCCGGAGGAAGGTGGGCACCGGTATTCGCGGCAGGTCGGTGAGGCCGCTCGGTTGGTCGCGGCCGAGCTGGGGGTCGAGGAGCACGACGTGGTGTGGCAGTCGCGGTCCGGGCCGCCGCAGGTGCCGTGGTTGGAGCCGGACATCGTCGACCACATCGAGGCGCTGCACGCTCGGGGCGTGCCTGCGGTGATCGTGTCTCCGGTCGGTTTCGTGTCCGATCACGTCGAGGTGGTGTGGGACCTGGACACGGAGGCGAAGGAACGCGCCGGCGAGCTGGGTATGGCTTTCGCTCGCGCGGCGACGGCCGGGCCGGACCCGCGGTTCGCCGACATGGTGGTGGAGCTGATGGCCGAGCGCCTGCACGAGGCCGCTCCGCGGCATCTGGGCGAGGTGCCGGGCGGCGGGTGCACGGTCAACGGGGCGCCGTGCGCCGTCGACTGCTGCGTTCCGGCCCGGCGCCCGGCGCGCCCGGAGTGAACGAGCCGCGTACGAAGGGTCCGCTCGGCCGATAGGTCGGAACGAACGCGCCGCTCGTGTGCGGAACCCGCGGAAGGGCTCAGGCCTGGTCGGGCACCCCGGTGTAGGCGGCTGTGGCGCGGTCGGCGGCGGCGCGGGCAGCCGCTGCGTCGGTACCCGCTGCCGTGCTCGCAGCGCACCAGGCGTCGCTGGCCGAGGTGAAGAACCGCCTGCCCTCGTCCGTGGCGGACCAGGTCTCGAACGCCGCAGCGTCCACCTGCCGGCCCGACGCCAGGTGCAGGGCGAGCCCCATGACCGCACCGTCCCAGCCGATGCCGACCGCGCCCGGGCCGAACTCGGCCCAGCGTTCGTCGTCGACGTGGGCGATGTGCTCGAGCTCGAAGCGGGTGCGGCCGTCGGACACCTCGGTGAGCCGGACCTCGATCCAGCTCACCTCGCCGCCGAACTCCCACGTGGCTGCGAAACCGTGCGGCGGATCGCAGCGCTCCACGGTGCCGCCTGCGTTGCCCTGCAACTGGTAGTGCCCGCCAACGCGTAGGTCGCCGGTCACCGGGAGGAACCACCGGGGGATGCGCTCCGCGTTGGTGCAGGCGTCCCAGAGGTCGTCGAGGTCGGTGGTGTAGGTCTGGCTGATGGTGACGACACGGGCCTCACCCGCCTCCAGCGTGCGCGTGCCGACCGTGCGCTTCACGGCGTTGATCTGGTGGGTGACGTCGATCATGGGTCGGTCCTCTCGTCGGCCTCGCGGATGCGGCGCTCGCGCCGCCCGCGCGCCAGTTCGGTGGCGAGCGCGTCCAGGTGGGGAGTCCAGAAGCGCCGGAAGTGGTCGAGCCAGGTGTCGACGTCACGCAGCGGCTCGGGCCGCACACGGTAGAGCCTGCGTGTCCCTTCAGGACGGACCGAGGCGAACCCGTTGTCTCGCAGTACCCGCAGGTGCTGTGAGACAGCGGGCTGGGAGATTCCGAACTCCTCCTGGATCGCGGCGGACACCGCGCCGGAGGTCATCTCACCCCCGGCGAGCAGCTCCAGGATCCGCCGGCGAACCGGATCGCCGAGGACGTCGAACGCGTGCACGCCGAAGAAACTAACAGCAGTTACTTATATAAGCAAGGAACGATATTGATGGTGTGTGCTTCTATGCGGAGGGCGTGCCGGTGTAGGTGAGGAACGCCGCACCGCTCGACACGACGGTGTGGTTCGCCAGCTCCCAGTTGCGGGGATCGAATGGGGTGTCCCGCGAGAAGAGCGGGATGCCTGTCCCGATGGTCAGCGGCCCCAGCTTGATGATCAACTGGTCGATCTGCGGATACAGCACACCGGCGAGCTCGCTTCCGCCGATCGGCCAGATGTCCTTGCCGTCCCCCTGCTTGAGTTCCCGCACCTTCGCCACCGGATCGGTGGCGACCACCTCGACGTTCGGGTCGGGGCTCTCGGTGAGCGTCCGGGAGAACACCAGGTGGCGCAGGTGCGGGTACGCGTCGGTGATCCCGGCCTTCAGGCCGATCTCGTAGGTCCGGCGCCCCTCGAGGACGGTGTCGAAATGTGTGCCCTCGTTGGTGATGGACAGCGCCGCACGGGCCGGCCCCGGGAGGATCTCCGGGAGCTCCGTCGCGAGGTGCTGGATGTAGTCCTGGGCGACCGGCCAGAACCCGTCGGGACCGGTGGGGTCGTTTCCGTCCGGCCCGGCGATGAATCCGTCGATGGTGGACGCGATGCAGTAGACGAGCTGGCGCAAGGTTCTCCTCTAAACCACTACG
>DASYES010000453.1:0-8389 GCA_036498885.1 Pseudonocardia sp. | reverse complement strand
CTCGTCAGGGTGTGGGAGAGTAGGTCGCCGCCGACATTCAACGTTGTGTGGGCCCCCGCCGGAAGGCGGGGGCCCACTTTTTTTGTGCATTTTTTGGGGTCACTTTCGCTGTCGGGACCGACACTCTGCGCCGGGCCGACGGCGCGGGCATCGGGTTGTCCACCTCGGGTCGCGGCTGTCCACAGAACTGCCGGCCATCTGGTTCGTCCGGCTGCCGGAGCGCACTCTCGTTCTCGCGGGATCACCAGCGAGCGAGGAGAGAGATGTACGAGACCTACACCACCGTTGTCGGCAACATCGCCACCCGAGTGGATCTGCGCAACCTTCAGGACGGCACGGTTCTGGCGAGCTTTCGGGTGGCCACCACCGAACGAAGGCGCGATCGCGACACGGGGTCGTGGCGCGACGGCGAGAGCCTCTACCTGCAGGTCACCTGCTGGCGCGCGCTCGCTGAGAACGTGTATCGATCGCTCGGGGTCGGCGACCCGGTCATCATCCACGGAAAGCTGTACACCCACAGCTGGGAGAAGGACGGGAAGCGTCAGAGCTCCGTCGAGATGGAAGGCCACACGGTGGGGCCCGACCTCGCCCGTTCCACGGCCGTGGTCACGCGTCCTCCGCGGTCCACCGGTGCCGGTGCTGCGGCAGACGAGCCGGCCAAGGATCCGCAATCCGGGGGAGCAGCTGGGGGCCCGGGCAACCGCCCACCGGATTCGGTCGGCGTCGAGGCGGGGTGGGCGTCGCAGCCGGGTGTGCCGCATGCCCGTGGACCTGCGATGACCGGTAGCGGCGTCCCTGCCACGCGGCCTGCGCCGCTGGAGGCGGGCGTGGGGGGCTGAGGTGGACGGAACTACCATCGTTGGCGTGGCGGAGTTCATCTACAGCATGCAGAAGGTCCGGAAGGCCCACGGCGACAAGGTCATCCTCGACAACGTGACGTTGAACTTCCTGCCGGGAGCGAAAATCGGCGTGGTGGGGCCGAACGGCGCGGGGAAGTCGACCGTTTTGAAGATCATGGCCGGCCTGGAACAGGCCAACAACGGCGACGCCATGTTGGCGCCCGGTGCCACTGTGGGCATCCTTCAACAGGAGCCGCCGCTCAATGAGGAGAAGACGGTCCTCGGCAACGTCGAGGAAGGGCTCGGCGAGATCAAGCAACAGCTCGACCGATACAACGAGATCGCCGAGCTGATGGCCACGGACTACTCCGATGCGCTGATGGAGGAGATGGGTCAGCTCCAGGAGATCCTCGACCACAACGACGCCTGGGAACTCGACTCCCAGCTCGAGCAGGCGATGGACGCGCTCCGGTGCCCGCCACCGGACACTCCGGTCACTCAGCTGTCCGGTGGTGAGCGCCGCAGGGTGGCGCTGTGCAAGCTGCTGCTGAGCAAGCCTGACCTCCTGCTGCTCGACGAGCCCACCAACCACCTCGACGCCGAGAGCGTGTTGTGGCTCGAGCAGCACCTGGCGAGCTACGCCGGCGCGATCCTGGCGGTCACCCACGACCGGTACTTCCTCGACAACGTCGCCGAGTGGATCCTCGAGCTCGACCGCGGGCGCACGTACCCGTACGAGGGCAACTACTCGACGTACCTCGAGAAGAAGGCCGAGCGGGTCGCCGTTCAGGGGCGCAAGGACGCCAAGCTCCAGAAACGGCTGGTGGAGGAGCTCGCCTGGGTGCGGTCAGGGGCCAAGGCGCGGCAGGCCAAGAGCCGGGCCCGGCTCCAGCGCTACGAGGAGATGGCAGTGGAGGCCGACAAGTACCGCAAGCTCGACTTCGAGGAGATCCAGATCCCGCCGGGTCCGCGACTGGGTAACGTCGTCGTCGAGGTCGACCACCTGGACAAGGGCTTCGACGGTCGCGTGCTCATCAAGGACCTGTCGTTCTCCCTGCCGCGCAACGGCATCGTCGGCGTCATCGGCCCCAACGGAGTCGGTAAGACCACGCTCTTCAAGACGATCGTCGGCCTGGAGAGGCCCGACTCCGGCGACGTCCGGGTCGGCGACACGGTGCGCCTGTCCTACGTCGACCAGAACCGTGCCGGCATCGACCCCAAGAAGAATGTGTGGGAGGTCGTGTCCGACGGGCTCGACCACATCAAGGTCGGTCAGGTCGAGATGCCCTCGCGGGCGTACGTCGCCGCGTTCGGCTTCAAGGGACCGGATCAGCAGAAGCCAGCAGGCGTCCTGTCCGGCGGTGAGCGCAACCGGCTGAACCTGGCGCTCACGCTCAAGCAGGGCGGCAACCTGATTCTGCTCGACGAGCCCACCAACGACCTCGACGTCGAGACGCTGTCGTCGTTGGAGAATGCGCTCGAGCAGTTCCCCGGGTGTGCAGTGGTCATCTCGCACGACCGCTGGTTCCTCGATCGTGTGGTCACCCACATCCTCGCGTGGGAGGGCACCGACGAGAACCCGGCGTCGTGGTTCTGGTTCGAAGGCAACTTCGAGGCGTATGAGAAGAACAAAGTCGAGCGGCTCGGAGCCGACGCCGCGCGTCCCCACAGGGTGACCCACCGTAAGCTCACGCGCGACTGAACGCTTAGGCTCACCCGGCTGGTGGATCAGGATCAGCCGGGTGACATCAGGAGGTCACGTGGGGTTGCGGGGCGGAGACGCCAAAGCTGGAAAGCCCGACCTCCTCGCGGTTGCCTCCTCACTTCGATGGGTCCGGCCGGACCTCACCGCGGCGCTTGCCGACCACGTGCTCGAATGGGCGTCCTTGGTCGGTGAGCGCGACATGTGGCTCACTGCCGCAGGCTGGGCGTTGAATGCGCGCCTGGCCACCGGCGACGGGCGCACGATGGCGTCCGACATCGTGGAGGAACTGCCTCGGTGGGGCGCGGCGCCGCTGGCGGGTGCGCCCGCCCATCGGCTGCGCGTGGAGTTGGCGCTTGCGGTCGGCCGGGTTGGGGAGCGGGATCTCGCGCGGAGCCTCGTCGCTCCGGTCACCGCGGACGCCACCGCACCGGAAGCACAGGCCGATGCGTACTGCGTCCTCGCCCGGTGCGCGGTGGACGACGCTCCTGAGCTCGTCGCCGACGCGCTACGCCGAGCCGAGCAGGCATGGTCACAGGTGGATCCTCCCTACGGGGAGATCGGTGCTGCATCCGTGGCCCTGATCAGCGCCGCAGCACAGCGTGCTGCCGACCGGCCCGACACCGCGGTCGAGCACGCTGCTGAGGGGCTTGCCCGCTTGGAGCGCAGCCGGGGATCGGCGACGCCGGGCACACCGTCGGCGCACCTCGCCGCGGCCCTGGCAGCGGAGTGGATCTCGGCGCTTCTCGATGCCGGTCGCTTGGACGAGGCCGGCGAGGGGTGCGTCCCGCTGATGCCGAGGCTCTCCGAGCCCGCACGGCCCAGCAGGCACCTCGCCCGTCTACGACTGACGGTTGCCAGGACGGTCACGACCGGCGGCCTCGCGCCGAGCACCGTCGAGGCCCTGGAGCAGGCTGCGGGCGATGCTGTCGACAGTGATGTGCCCGACCTCGAGGCGGTGTGCCGCTCTGCCCTCGCGGCCGTGCACGCGAAAGCAGGGCGGTCGGTCGCCGCGCAGGAGGCGATGCGGCTCGGTGACGCTGCCGAAGCCCGAGACAGCGACCGCACCCGAAGGCTCCGCGCCGCGCTGGCCGCTCTTCCAGCAGCGATTCTGTCGACGGACGAACCCGCGAAGGCAGAAGAGGGCGGGCGCAGTGCCGGCCGCAACGGGGTCGCGCGCGCGACGGACCCGCTGAACGACGATCTGCCCGGCGAGTGGACGGACGGGTGGAATGACGTCTCCGACGAGTGCCCGATCGGAGACCTGCTGTTCCGGAGCCTCCGGCCCGGTCCGAACGGAACCGGGCACGACGAGGAGGACGCGGCTGAGAGCGACCCGTTGGGAGCGGTCTGGTCCGACAGCAGCAGGCCGGGCGACCGCTGGTTGGAGGGTGACTGGCCCGGTCATGGCGCATCGGCCACATCCGACGGTCGGCGCGGCGGCCGGCTCGATGGCAGGCCGCAAGATGGCCTGCCGGCGCGCATGGATTCGTCGTCGAGCGACTCGAGTGCGGGTCTGATCGCGGGCGACCGACGCGGAAGCCGGGATCGGACGCAGGGAGAGCAGCGCAGTGCGGCCCGGACCGGCGCGGATTCGTCGAGTCGACCGGGTAGGGATCTTTTCGCCCCCGGCCGTCGTGAGGGCCTGGGCCGGTCGGAGCGCGGTCGGCGGCCGGACGACAAGCTGAGTGGCGCGGGCGACCTGGGCGATGCCCTGTTCGAACCCGGCAGCCGCGGAGGAGGCAAACCGGGTGGCGACTCGCAGGACGACCTGGCAACCGGTGCCGACCATGTGAGCGATCGCGCGAGGCGCCGGCGCAACGGCAGCGGAAGTCCTCGGTCCGCGGAAGGTCGGCGCGACCAGGACCCGCTGTCGGGGTTGGGCTGGTCGAACGGTGGCTCGAACGGCGCCGGGCGCAACTGGTCGAGGGTCGACCGGCGGACGGGTGCGGATCGGCTGATCGGCCGATCGAGCCGAGGCCGGTCCGACGGCCCGGACGACGGGATGCTGACCAGCGCGGAATGGTTGGCGGGCGCCTCACGCACGGGGTTCGGCACCAGGCCTGCGGGCCGCGGTCCATCGGATGCCGAGGACCCTACGGCGGCGGACCTGGATGGAGGTGCGCTCGGTGGCTCCGGCGGCCGGTCGGAGCGCAACTCGCTGACTGCGGAGGACTGGCTGACCGGCCGGTCGGGCAACGGGGGCGGACGCAATGGCCGGGGCAGCGTGGGCCGAGACCCCCGGGGCGAGCAGCCACCGGCCGGTGCGTCGAACGGCCGCCCGCTCCGCAACGGCGTGGCCAACGGCCGCCGCATCGGTAGGGACAACCGGGATCGGCCGGATGACGGCTCGCTGACCGGTGTGGACTGGCTGGCAGCCGGCCCGCGTCGGGACGAACTCGAGAACGGGAGTCGCTCGGACGGCGACCGGCACAATGACGAACCGCTGACCGGTGCGGACTGGCTGGCGGGTGACCTGCGCGGGGACGTGCCCGGCACGAGCGGACGGCGCGCTGAGAGATCGGATGACGATCTCCTGCACGGCGAGCGGGCTGGCGCCGACGGCCGTTCCGCCGCGGATCACTCCTCCGCGGAGCCGGAGCGGCCCATGAACGGTATTTCGGGCGCGTGGGCGCGCCGGAGGGACGGTGGCGGCCGCGGCGCCGATCGGGCGCCACGCGGCCTCGGCCGTCCACGCGATGACCAGGGCGGGGACGCCTCCGGTGGACGTGGTCGACGCGATGAGGCCGGCCCCGGACGTGCCGACGCCGCGCGCAACGGGCGGCGCAAGCACCGGCTGGACGATCCCTGGGCAACCGGGCAGTGGTCGATCGTGCCGAGTGCGGACGAGCAGGGCGGGGGCGTTCGGAAGGGCCGTCGGGGTGGTGGCTCGGACGCGGTATCGGCCGCCGCCCCGCCCACACCGGAGCGCGAGCCCGCCGTCTCGGCTGTTGCGAACCCCGAGGCCTGGCTGAGCGCTGCGCTTGCTGATCTGGAACGCATCCGGCAACGGCCGACGGCCGCCGAGGCGGCGCCCGTGCCGGAGCCTGCGGCTCACGACGTCGAGGGAAGCGTCGTCGCGATCGACGTCGTCAGGGACGGGCACCGTCTCGCCGGTAAGCGCGCCGCTGTCGTCGTCCGGTCCCTGGCCGACCGGCTGACCGACAGGTTGCCCTCCGGTGCCCGGCTCCGCTTCGACGAGGCGGACACGCTGTCCGTCGTGCTCCCGGGATGGGAGGACGGCGACGCGGTGGCCTGGATGCATCGGACGCTGCCCGGACTGCTGGCAGGCGGCACCACCGGCGAGGACATGCCGGGAGCGCACCTGCGCGCCGCGGTGCACGACGCGGACGGCCCCGTCGGTGCGCAGATCATGCAGCGCCTGGACGGCGTCGGGAGCCGGACATCGATGACCGAGCAGAAGCACGCCGACCGGGAGGGAAACGGCCGCAGTGCCCACGGGACGTGGGGCGATCTCGGCGCAGCGGCCCGATCCGCGGCGCGGGACACCGGAACGGTGAACGGCTCGGGACGGCGGCGCTCCCGCGAGAGCAGCCCCGGTCGGAGCCGGGACAGTGACCGGGGCGATCCCGGCGACTTACCGAGGAACGGTGTACCGGCGGCCCATTCGCCGCAGGACTCGCGGCGGGAGGATTCCAGCGACGCGCCGGGGAAGGGTGCGCCTGCGTCGTTCGGCGATACCGGCCGGGATGATTTCGGCGACGCACTCGGCAATGCCGCGTCTACGGTCCGCCTGACGCGCGACGCCGGCCGGGAGAATTTCATCGGTGCGGCGGGGGAGGGTGCCTCTGCGGTCCGCGCGACCCGCCATGCCGGCGGGGAGAGTTCCGGTGTTGCGTCGGGCAACGGTGCATTTGCGATTCGCCCGCTCGGCGATACCGGCCGGGATGATTTCGGTGGCGCGCCGGGGAACGGTGCATCTGCGGTCCGCGTGACGCGCGACGCCGGCCGGGATGATTTCGGTGACGCGCCGGAGAACGCTGGCTGGGCGGCTCGTTCCACTCACGATGCCGACCAGGAGGGGTCCGGCGACACAGCACTGGAGCGCGCATCGCGATCCGGGTCGCAACACGCCGGCGCTCTCCGCGGGTCGTCGAGCCGGACTTCGGGGCAGGATGGCTCGCCGGTGGACGCGGCGTCGGATGAGTCCTTCTCGCCCGGGGAGTCCGTTGGTCGCGACTCATCGGCTGCAGGCTCGCGGGAGGATCGTTCCGCGGGCGCGTCGGGTTCCGCGGCGGGAAATGGTTCGGCCGGTGCGACTGAGTCCTCGGACGGGCGGCTTCGGCCGGAGCATGCGGGGCGGGAGTCCGGCTCGTCGACGGCGAGCGGTCCGGATGCGCGTGCGTCCTCGGGAGGGCGTTCTCGGGGGACGCGTGCGGGGCGGGAGTCCGGTTCCGGTACGGAGAACGGTTCCGGTGCCGGTCGGCGTTCAGCGTCCGGGTCCGGTGCTCTGAATGGTTCTGCGCGAGACGCCGATCCTGCTGTGTCGTCACGTGCGCGCGGCCCGGGAGAGGGCTCTCGGTCGGCGGATGCGTCCTCGGGCGACGCCGGGAGCCCGTCCACGTCCGGCGGCGTGACGGAACGGGACTCGGGCGCAGAGCCGGGGCCGGGCGGTCGGCACGAAGCCGGCGGCCGCATGCCGTTCCGTGTGGCCGGTGAGTCGGGTTCCGTGGGCAACCGGCATCGCCGCAGCGGCACGGAGAGCCCGTCCCAACCGGCGCAGGAAAAGACCCGGTCGACGGAAGGTCTCGGGATCGCGGACCTCCTCGCTGGTGCCCTCGCTGCCTACCGGGGCATCTGAGAAAGTGTCCGACCAGGCACGTTCCCAACAGACGGGAGCCGCCGTAGGGGCAGCCGACCAGTAGGCCATTCGGGGCTATGGTGGCAAGGTCGGCATGGGAGATCCCGTGGCGACCGGCCTGAAAGACCTGGCCGCCGTCGATCTCCGGAGTTGCCTGTGACGAGCCGGACCCGTGAACGGGACACAGTTCCCGCGCCGGACCCCGAGCTGACCGACCTGGGGGCGCTCTACGCCCGCCACGCCCCCGACCTGGAGCGGGGCGATCATCTCCCGCTGCTGCGGGCCGCCGCCCGCGGGCACCTCCAGCTCGCCCGGTTACGGGCGCGTGGCGAGCCGCTGATCCGGGTGCGTGCCCCCGAGCCCGCCCCGGACTCGAGCGGCCAGGTGGGGCTCGTGGTGGAGATCGTCACCGACGACATGCCCTTCCTCGTGGAGTCGCTGCTGGCAGGCGTCGGCAGGGTGGGCGGCGATGTGCAGCGGCTGATCCACCCCATTGTCGTCGTGCGCCGCACCGACGAGGGCGAGCTGACGGAGGTGCTGACGGAGGCCGACCCGGCCGCACCGCCACCGCGTGCGCTCGTGGAGTCGTGGATCCATCTCGACCTGACCCCCACCCAGATCGATGCCGCGGAGCTCGAGCGTGAGCTCGGCCGGGTGCTGCGCGATGTGCGTGAGGTGGTCGAGGACGTCGAGCCCATGGCCGCCAAGGCGAGGGAAGTGGCCGACGCGCTGCCCGCGCAGCCTGCCGTGCCCGGTGGCACGGACCCGGCCGATGTCGCGGAGCTGCTGCGCTGGCTCGCCGACGACCACTTCACATTCCTCGGCTACCGCTGCTACACGGTGCCGGAGGACACCGGGGAGCTGCGGGCCGTCCCCGACTCCGGGTTGGGCGTGCTGCGCGGCGAGAAAGGGATCACCGAGACCTTCACGCCGCGCGTCGATCTGGGAGACGGCCCGGGTGACGTGCTGGTGCTCACGCGAGCGAATGCGCTGAGCCCGCTGCGGCCCGTGCACCCCTACTACCTG
>DASYES010000452.1:0-3064 GCA_036498885.1 Pseudonocardia sp. | reverse complement strand
CGCTGCCACGACGGTTACCCGGTCGCTTCCCGGCCGAGCAGCAACCCGCACTGGTGACGCTCACCGGCCTGCGGTCGCTGACCAGCGCGGGAGCGCTCGCGGTTCTGGCGCTGCAGGAGGTCGAGCAGCCGGACGCGGAGCCGAGGGCGGCCGGGCCGCGGGCGAAGCGTCCGCGCCGCGTCCCGTCCCCCCGACCCCGCCAGCCGAACGCTGCCGCGGACGGCGTGTCGAGGCCGGTATGGGCCGAGGACCTCGACGCGTTGAAGAGAGTGCTCGCCGGACTGCGCCGGCTCGCCTGACGAGCAGCCCGGCGACGCTGCCGAAAACCACTGGCGGGCCACCTCTAGTGTCGCGGAAACGAGGTTCGTTGCCCGGATCCGGTGTCCAGACGGATGCCTCGCAAGGCGGAGGAGGCGCCGATACCGCTGTTGTATCGGCGCCGAACGACAACGCCGCGGGGCGCCGCCTGGGCGCCGGAGGCGGGTAAGAAGACATCGTTTCCTCGGCACTAGCATCGAACGCACACCAACCGACCGATGGAGGCCCCTCGTGTCCGCGCCCGTATCCCCTGCCGCGTCCGCTCCCGTCCGGGTGCAGGCGGGGACGACCGCGGGTGCCGCCGTGCGTGAGGCGGGCCTGCCCACGAGCGGGCCGAGCACCGTGGTCGTCGTCCGCGACCCCGAGGGGCGCCTGCGCGACCTCGCCTGGGTGCCCGACGGCGACGTGGAGGTCCAGCCCGTCGGCGCCGACACCGAGGACGGCCGCAGCGTCATCCGGCACTCCGCCGCGCACGTGCTCGCCCAGGCGGTGCAGCAGCTGTACCCGGAGGCGAAGCTCGGGATCGGCCCGCCGATCACCGACGGCTTCTACTACGACTTCGACGTCGAGAAGCCCTTCACCCCCGACGACCTGACCAAGCTCGAGTCCGCGATGAAGAAGATCATCAAGGCGGGGCAGCGGTTCTCCCGGCGCCGCTTCGACTCGCTCGAGGACGCTCGCAAGGAGCTCGCCCACGAGCCGTACAAGCTGGAGCTGATCGAGCTCAAGGGCGGCTCGGAGTCCGAGGCGGCCGAGGACGGCGAGGTCATGGAGGTCGACGCCTCCGGCGAGCTCACCATCTACGACAACGTGCACGCCCACACCGGCGAGACCGTGTGGTCCGACCTGTGCCGCGGGCCGCACATCCCGACCACACGCTTCATCCCCGCCTTCACGCTCACCCGCACCGCCGCGGCGTACTGGCGGGGCAGCGAGAAGAACCCGCAGCTGCAACGCATCTACGGCACCGCGTGGGAGAGCCAGGAGGCGCTCGACGCCCACCTGGAGCGGCTGGCCGAGGCCGAGCGCCGCGACCACCGCCGCCTCGGCGCGGAGCTCGACTTGTTCTCGTTCCCCGACGAGCTGGGCTCCGGCCTGCCGGTGTTCCACCCCAAGGGCGGGATCATCCGGCGCGAGATGGAGGACTACTCCCGTCGCCGGCACGAGGAGGCGGGCTACGAGTTCGTCTACACGCCGCACATCACCAAGGGCCGGCTGTACGAGATCTCCGGTCACCTCGACTGGTACGCCGACGGGATGTTCCCGGCGATGCACCTCGACGAGGAGCGTGGGCCCGACGGTGAGGTGCGCAAGCCGGGTCAGGACTACTACCTCAAGCCGATGAACTGCCCGATGCACATCCTGATCTTCGGCTCGCGCGGCCGGTCGTACCGGGAGCTGCCGCTGCGCGAGTTCGAGTTCGGCTCGGTGTACCGCTACGAGAAGTCCGGCGTGGTCCACGGCCTCACCCGGGTGCGCGGCATGACGCAGGACGACGCCCATATCTTCTGCACCCCGGAACAGGTGCAGGACGAGCTGAAGTCGCTGCTGAAGTTCGTGCTCGACCTCCTGCGCGACTACGGCCTCGACGACTTCTACCTCGAGCTGTCCACGCGCAACCCCGACAAGTCGGTGGGCACCGACGAGATGTGGGAGCGATCCACCGAGGCGCTGCGCGAGGCCGCCGAGCACTCAGGTCTCGATCTCGTCGCCGACCCCGGCGGCGCGGCGTTCTACGGGCCGAAGATCTCGGTGCAGGCGCGCGACGCGATCGGCCGCACCTGGCAGATGTCGACCATCCAGCTCGACCTCAACCTGCCCGAGCGGTTCGGGCTGGAGTACACGGCAGCCGATGGTTCCCGCCAGCGCCCGGTGATGATCCACCGTGCCCTGTTCGGCTCCATCGAGCGGTTCTTCGGCGTGCTCACCGAGCACTACGCCGGCGCGTTCCCGGCGTGGCTCTCGCCGGTGCAGGTCGTGGCCATCCCGGTCACCGACGAGCAGGTCCCCTACGCCGAGGACGTCGCGGCGCAGCTGCGCAAGCACGGCGTGCGGGTCGAGGTGGACGCGGGCGACGACCGGATGCAGAAGAAGATCCGCACCCACACGATGCAGAAGGTGCCGTTCATGCTGCTCGTGGGCGCCCGCGACGCCGAGGCGGGAGCGGTGAGCTTCCGGTTCCGCGACGGCTCCCAGCTCAACGGGGTTCCGGTGGCCGACGCGGTCGCCACGGTGGTCGACTGGATCTCGAGCCGGAACAACACGTCCCCGACGGGCGACGTCGTCGCGGCGGCGCGCTCCTAGGGGTGCGGGTCCCACCCGGCGCCGTCATCGCCGGCGCCGGGCGCGCGCCTAGGATCGCGACATGAGCGACGCGGCCCTGCCGGGGGCGACGGACGGCCCGGTCGAGCCGGTGGCCGAACTGCAGGACGGGGTGGGCACGCCCGACGGCTTCCGCAGGCTCTGGACGCCGCACCGGCTGGCCTACATCAAGGACGCCGGGGGCGACGGCTGCCCGTTCTGCCGCATCCCCGGCCTCCCTGACGAGGAGGGTCTCGTCGTCGCCCGCGGGCACACGGTCTACGCAGTGCTCAACCTGCATCCGTACAACCCGGGGCACCTCATGGTGCTGCCCTACCGGCACGTCGCCGAGCTCGAGGACCTCACCGCTGACGAGGCGGTCGAGCTCATGACCTTCACGCGGGCGGCGGTTCAGGCGCTGAAGCAGGTCGCGGCGCCGCACGCG
>DASYES010000451.1:0-6225 GCA_036498885.1 Pseudonocardia sp. | reverse complement strand
CACTGCGAAGGAAACCCCACGGGCGCAACTGCTACTCGACGGAGCCAACAACTACGCTCCGTCGCGTTCTGGAGTCGACGGCCTCGTGGGCGCCGCTCGCGGGCTCAGGCGATCTCCGCGATCGCCTCGTCGAGGCTGTCGCAATGGCGGAACACCTCGATCAGGTTGGTGATCTGAAGGACGCGGCGCACGGCTCGTCCGGCGGCCGCCGTGCGGAACGAGACTCCGCGGGCGTCCGCACGACTGCGGGTGTCCATCAGCACGACAAGCCCCGTCGAACCGCAGAACGACAGGCCGGACATGTCCACGACCAGCCCTTTCGGGCCGGCGTCCACGGCCCGGAACGCCACCTCACGCAGCAGCCCCGCGGTCGAGAGATCCACCTCGCCCACCGGTGCGACGACGAGCACTCCGCTCTGCGGCTCGGACACCGGCACCGTCAGCAGATCTGGACGCAGCGACACAGGAGTGCGCGGCTGCGGGACCTCGGAGCCGGCCGAGGCGAGCTCGAAGCGCCGTGTCATCGATACTCACCTCCGGTGGTGAGGTAAAAGGGGCACCACCAACCCCGAGCAGCCTCAACGATGCTCCCCCCGACCTGGGGGCGCAACCACGCCACTCGGTCGGCGGGTGGGTGATCTGGCCCTCAGTCCTGGAACCGGGCCCGCACCGCGTCATCCGGCCCGTCGTCGACCAGCGCGCCGACGGCCAGCCCGTAGTGCAGCGCCGCAGCGAATCGGTCATGGGGCCAGGTGCCCGCGCCCACACGTTCCCCCAGCTCATCCGGTGGCAACGGGCCGCCCCGCAGCGCCTCCAGGATCGCGCCCAGCTCCCGGTCGCGTTCGGGATCGTCGGTCAGGGGCGCCTTGTTGTCTCTGCGGGCAGCAACGGCCGGACGGCGTGATGGTCCCCCGTCGGTCTCGGCGTGCCCCCGGGCGCGGCCTCCTGACGCCTGCACCGACAGCGGCGGCGCGATGTCCTCGAGCTACCGGCCGGCAGCCTCGACTCCCAGCAGGAGCTCAGCGAGCCCGGCGACGATCATGACCCCGGCGCCGATGTAGTAGCCGAAAGCGACGTTCTCTTCGCGGCCGCTCGCCGCGAGCGAGCTGAACAGCACCGGCCCGATGATCCCGCCGAGTCCCGTTCCCACCGCGTAGAAGAGCGCGATGCACATCGCCCGGATCTCCATCGGGAAGATCTCCGACACCGTGAGATAGGCCGCGCTGGCTCCGCAGGACGCGAGGAAGAAGACGGCGGTCCAGGCCGCCACGAGGGTCCAGGCCGACAGCGCGCCTGCCGCGAACAACCACGCCGTGCCGACGAGCAGCAGACCCGAACCCACATAGCTCACGGTGATCATCACGCGGCGTCCGACCGTGTCGAACAGCCGACCGAGGACCAGCGGCCCGACGAGGCTGCCCAGCGCCAGCGGGATGAGGTAAAGGCCCGTGGCGGCGCTCGGCACCCCGAAGAAGGTGGCCAGCACGAGCCCGAAGGTGAAGTAGACGGCGTTGTAGAGAAACGCCTGGCCCACGAAGAGAGCGAGCCCGAGCAGCGCCCGCCGGGGATAGGTCCCCAGCACCGTCCTGGCGATCTCACCGAATCCGGTGTTCCTTCGCTGGATCACCTCAAGGGAGTCCGCCACCGGGGGCAGCGGCGCACCGGTCTCCCGCTCGACCCCGCGCTCGATGTCTGCGACCAGGGCCTCGGCCTCGTCATTGCGGCCGTGCGTGTAGAGCCAGCGCGGGCTCTCCGGAACGTGCCGGCGGACGATCAGGATCACGGCTCCCAGCACGGCGCCGAGGGCGAATGCCACCCGCCAGCCGACATCGGCCGGGATCAGCGCGGGATCGAGCAGCAGCAGGGTGAGCGCGGCTCCGACCGCGGCGCCGGCCCAGTACGAGCCGTTCACGGCCAGCGACACGGTGGCGCGCATGCGGGCGGGCACCAGTTCGTCGATCGCCGAGTTGATGGCGGCGTACTCCCCGCCGATGCCCGCGCCCGTCAGGAACCGCATGACGAGGAAGAACCAGGCGGTGAAGGAGAAAGCGGTGGCGACCGTGGCCGCCAGGTAGAGCCCGAGCGTCACGAGGAAGAGCTTCTTCCGGCCGAACCGGTCGGTCAGGTACCCGAACACCAGCGAGCCGACGACAGCGCCGGCAACGTAGACCGCGGCCGCGAGCCCGACCTCCGTATCGGTCAACGCAAGGCCGCTGTCCGGCTCGGTGAGCCGGGCGGCGAGCGCGCCGACGATCGTGACCTCGAGACCGTCGAGGATCCAGACAGTGCCCAGGCCCAGCAGCACGAGCCAGTGCCAACGCACCCACGGGAGGCGGTCCATCCGAGCCGGAACGTCAGTTCGTACCGTGCTCGCCCCCGTCATGGCGGCGATTAGCCGGGAGCCCGGACACCGAAACATGCCCGACGGCACGCACCGACGACTCCGCGTGCGGGTCCGTTGCTGTGACCCCGCACATTGCCCATGGGCGACCCCGACGCCAATACTGCAAGGGTGGCGCCCCATTCTCGTCAAACCTCAGCCCGAGCAATGGAGGAAACTGTGGCCGGTCCCGCGCCGTCGATTCCGGCGGAATGCACCGATTGGCCCGGCGAACCGATCGATCGGGCCCGTGAGCTGGTCCCGCTCCTGCGTGCGAACGCCGCTGAGACCGAGCGCATCGGCCGTCTCACCGAGGACAACGTCACCGCGCTGCGCGACGCGGGCTTCTTCGCACTCGGCGTGCCGCGCCACCTCGGCGGCCCTGGGGTCGAGTTCCGGACATGGGTCGGCGTGATCGCCGAGCTCGCCCGCGGCTGCGGCTCCAGCGCCTGGGTCGCCACGCTCCTCTCGATGGGTTCCCACTGGACCGCCCTGCTCGGGGACCGCGCCCGTTGCGATGTCTGGGCCGACGATCCGCACGCGGCGATCTGCATGAACCCGAACCCGAGTGCCGGCGGCCGCGCCGTGGAGGGTGGCATGGTCGTCAGCGGGAGGTGGCGGCCCATGTCCGGCTGCAACCACGCGCAGGGGGTCATGGGGGGCGTGCCGGTCCACGACGGGCAGGGCGCGGTCGTCGACCGGAAGCTGGTGCTCCTGCCGATGAGCCAGGCCTGCATCGAGAAGACCTGGAATGTTGCGGGAATGCGGGGAACGGGCAGCAACACCGTTGTCGTCAACGAGGTCTTCGTGCCTGAACATCGCATTCTGTCGCTGCCGACGGCCCTCGCCGGGGACTACGCGGCCGAGCACCCCGACGAACCGCAGTACGCCATTTCGGCGTCCTCATTGGTGGCTGTCGCCCAGGCGGCTCCGGCGCTCGGCCTGGCAACCGCGGCTCTGGAGCACACTATGGATGTCCTCGGCGCGGGGCGGGCGGTCGGGACGTCGATCTACCAGAACGCGATCCAGTCACCGAGCGTGCAGTTCAACGTCGCCGACGCCGCGAGGCTGATCGACACCGCCAGGATGCACGCCGACCGGGCCGTCGCGGACATGGAGCAGGGTGTCCGCGAACGGCACCCGCTCGACCTCGCCACCCGGGCACGCATTCGCATGGACGTCGGCACGGTCATGCGCAGCACGCAGCGAGCGGTGGGCCTGCTCCTGGACGTGGGTGGGGCCGGCGGGTTCGACCTGAGCAACCCGGTCCAGCGGATCTGGCGCGACCTGGAGACGGTGGTCCGGCACCAGATTCTCTCCCCCGACCTCAGCCGCGAGATCTACGGACGGGCGCTGCTCGGCGTCGAGCCACAGGTCAGCAACCTGATCTGACCGGCAGCCGCGGACGGCGAACCGAGCGCGAATCGTCCGCATGTACTGGCAGGTGTTCCGGTTCGCCACGCCCACCCTGATGGCGGGCAACGTCGGGCTCCTCAAGCACGCGTCGAACATGCGGCAGGTGGCGCTGGTGATCGAGGACGTCCTGCGGCGGGCGGGATTCCCCGACGGGGTGTTCCGGACGCTGCTGGCGGGCTCGGCAGCGGTCGGCTCGATCATCGACGACCGCAGGCTGCGGGCGGCGACTCCGACCGGCAGCGATGGCGCCGGACGCGGTGGCCGGCGCCGTGGCCTCGCGCCTGATCGACAACGGCCGGTCCTGCATCAACGCCAAGCGGTTCATCGTGCACGCCGACATCGCCGACGAGTTCGGGCGGCGGATGGTGCGGCAGACGCGGCCGAGCAGGAGCGGTTCGTCTCCGAGGTCGAGACCGAGATGATCTCCATCAACACGTTCACCGAGTCCACGCCCGAGGTCCCCTTCGGCGGCGTGAAGGACTCCGGTTACGGCCGCGAAGTCGCCGAGTTCGGACCGCGGTCGTTCGCCGACGCGAAGACGGCCGGATCGCCGGAGAGTAGCGGCGGCGGCGGGGTGGAGGAGCCCGCACTGTTCGTCTCGTCACTGAGGTGGGCTTTGTCGGCCCGTCCGTAGTGCATGCCGGCGCCGTCGTGACCGAGGATCGAGGCGATGAGATCGCGCGGCTGGGCACGGTGGGCACTGTTGGTCGCGCTGACGGCAGTGGTGACGGGCGGGATGGCCCTGCTGGCCGTGCCCTCCCCCGGCCTCTTCGCCGGGCTCGTCGTCGCCACCGTGCTCGCGCTCATCGGCTGGGCGCCGAAACAGGTGGCGCCCTCGGCCACCACCCTGGCCCAGGCGGTGATCGGGGTGGTCATCGGTGTACTCGCCCAGCCCTCCACACTCACCCAGCTCGCGGCGGACTGGCTGCCGGTGCTGCTGGTGAGCGTGGCCACCCTCGGCGTGAGCATGGCGGCGGGGCTGCTCCTCGGGCTGCGCCCCGGCGTCACCCCCCTGACCGGGATGCTCGCGCTCACCGCGGGCGGGGCCTCCGGGCTCGTCGCGGTCAGCCGGGACCTCGGTGCCGATGACCGGGTCGTGGCCGTCGTGCAGTACGTGCGCGTCGGCCTGGTCACCGCGACGATGCCGATCGTGGCGGCGCTCGTGTTCGGCGCGTCCGGCTCGGCCGCCTCGGGCCCGGACTCGGGCGGTCCGGCCTGGTACGTCGACCTCGGCTTCCTCGTGGTCTGCGCTGCCGCCGGGCTCGCTCTGACCCGCCTCGCCCGGGTGCCGGCGGGCGGGCTGCTCGGGCCGATGGCCGTCGCGATCGCGCTGAACCTCGCGGGCTGGTCCTTCGGCGCGACCCCGCCCACGCTGATCGTCGAGGTCGCCTACGCCGTGATCGGCTGGCAGGCGGGCGTGCGTTTCACCCGCGAGAGCCTGCGCATGGTGCTCGGGGTGCTGCCCCTCGCCACGGCGCTCATCGCCGCGGTGATCGTCGCGTGCGCCGGACTCGGGCTCCTGCTCACGGGCCTGACCGGCGCCACCCCGCTGGAGACCTACCTCGCGACCACACCGGGCGGGATCTACGCGGTGCTGGCGACGGCGGTCTCCTCGGGCGCGAACGCGACCTTCGTCGTGGCGGTGCAGGTGCTGCGGCTGGTCCTCATGCTGCTGGTTGCTCCGCTGCTCGCCCGGCTGGTGGGCCGGCACGGCCGCGCGCCGGAGCCATGACCGCACGAGCGGCACACTCGCCCGAAGTCGCTGGACGAACGTGCCGCTCATACGGTCGGGCGCGCCGGGTGTGTGGGATCGGCGAACCCCGGGTAGGCCCGTTCCAGCGGTCGATGCCAGGGGAACTCCCTGGGCATCCGAGGAACGGAGGCTCCACATGGGTACCGACGACAAGGTCAACAACAAGGCCGAAGAGCTCAAGGGCAAGGCCAAGGAGAAGGTCGGCCAGGCCACGGGCGACGAGGAACTCGAGGCCGAGGGGCACACCGACCAGGCCAAGGGCAACGTCAAGCAGGTCGGCGAGAAGATCAAGGACGTTTTCCGCAGCTGAACCCTGTCGCTCCGCTCAGCACGCAACGGGCCCGGTCGCTCGTGGAGCGGCCGGGCCCTGCGCCGTCCGCGTGACCGGAACCCGCGGGTGCGGATCTGGCACGGGCTCCTCCGCGTGATCAACGATTCGGGCCAGGGGGCCACGTCACACAGCTACCCGCCCCAATAACGATCACCGCGCCGGGCAATGCCGCCATCACACGTCCGAGTACTCCCGCCCGCACGGGGTGTGGGCTCAGCGGGCCTCGGGAAGCTCCTGACCGCAGGTGATTCCGCGGGCATCCGCGGCATCCGACGAGAACGGAGACTGAGGAATGGGCGACAAGGTCCGCAACAAGGCCAAGAAGCTCAAGGGCAAGGCCAAGGA
>DASYES010000450.1:0-4749 GCA_036498885.1 Pseudonocardia sp. | reverse complement strand
GACGATCATGCGCGCACTGTTCGCCGACGAGCCACGACCGTACGCGGAGGTGGCCCGGGCCACGGGCATCCCGATCGGCAGCCTCGGCCCGAGCCGCGCCCGGCTCATCGACCGCGTGCGGCGCAGCTTCGACGACGGCACCTACGCCACCGGGGCGCAGTAGTCGGCGCGTGTCAGCCGCTGGAGCGCCTGCGCCGCGCCTCGGGGATCGACCGGAACAGCACCGCGGTGGCCTGCACCCGGGTGTGCACGCCGATCTTGGCGTAGATCCGGCTGACGTGGACGCCGACGGTCTTCTCGCTGATGAACAGCCGCTTCGCGATCTCCCGGTTGGTCCGGCCGCCGGACAGCTCGGTGAGAACCTCCAGCTCACGGGCCGTCAACGCGGCGAGCTCGGCGCCCTGCTCGTCCTCAACCGGTGGGTTCGGCTCCGGCGCGGGGCCCGGGGCGTCGATCCGCACCCGCGCCCGCTCGGCCAGGTCGACGACCTCCTCCAGGAAGGGGGTGGCCCCGAGCTCACGGGCCAGGTGCCCGGCATGCCGCAAGGCTTCCGCCGCCGCGGCCGACTGCGCGCGTTGCGCAAGCAGCGCCTCGGCCCGGCGCAGGTAGGCGTAGGCCGACGGGTAGGGCTGCTGCTGGGAGTGCCAGAACTCGGCCACGCTCCCCCAGAGCTCGGGGTCGGAGCGCCCCAGCGCCCGCCCGTCCTCGGCCGCGCACATCCGCACGAAGCCGAGCACGGTGTCCCGGATCGCCGGCACCGAGGAGGCGGCCTTACGGGTGAGCTCGGCGGCGTGCCGGCGCAACCGGCCGTCGATCCCGTCGTCAGGGCGGCGCAGTCCGAGCATGGCGAGCTCGGCACGCGCCCTGGCGCCGTGCCAGACCAGCGGCGCCACGAGCCACACGTCGTCCGACCCTTGCTCGACGACGTCCAGGCCGGCAGCGACGTGGTCCAGCGCCACGTCCGGGCGGTCCTGCCACATCGTGAGCCCCGCGCGAAGGGTGAGCAGCGGGATCCGGTAGCGCGGGCCGACGGTGCTCGCCGAGAGCACGTCGACGGCTTCGAGATCGTCTTCCGCCGACGAGAAGCGTCCCCGGCCGATGTCCATGCGGGCCCGGGACAGCCGCAGCTCCAAGGCCTCAGCCCCGCTGGGCGCGAGCTCCCACGCCTCGGCGATCGCCGCGTCCGCATCGTCCCAGCGGCCGAGCCGGAACAGCCCGTTGGCCGCGATCGAGATCAACCCGACCCCGGCGCTGCGGTGCAACCCCAGGGCGTGGGCCCGGTCAGCGCCGGCGCGGGCGATCTCGACGCCGCGGTCCAGCTCGTTCAGCGGGCCGCAGAGCAGATCGGCCAGACTGCGGTAGGCGCGGGCGATCTCCTGCGGCTCACCCGCTCGCTCCGCCACCGCGAGCGACTCGCGCAGGGCCGCCTCTCCCGCCTCGGGGTCCTCCCGGTAGGCCAGGCTGAAGCCCAGCGTCGCGAGCGCCTTCGCCTCCTCGGCCGCGAGCCCGATACGGCGGGCCAGCTCGAGCGCCCGCTCTGCGCTGACGTGCGCGGCCGCGTAGTCCCCCGCCGTCCACAGCGCCGACGCCTGCCATCCCAGGACCTGGGCCCGCTCCTGCTCGGCCCCTGATGCGGGCAGAGCCGCCGTGGCGCGGCCGAACGCGAGCGCGGCCTCGGCGCCGCGTCCGGCGGCCACGAGGTACTGGCCGGTCCGGGCGTGCAGCAACGCCGCGTCGAGGCCGTCGGGCTCGTCGGTCGCCTCCAGCAGGCTGAGTCGCTCCGCGAGCAGAGCGACGGCCTGGTCGGCATCGCCGGCGAGATGGGCGGCCTCGGCGGCCCGCTCGAGGCACTCGCTGCGTGCGACGGGCGGCGCCGCCAGCTGTCCGGCGAGCCGGGCGGCCCGCAGCCAGTGCCGGTGCGCCTCGGCGTAACCGCGCACCCGTCCCGCCGACTCGGCCGCGGCGACGGCCGCCGCGGCCGCCCGCTCCACGTCGCCCGCCGACTGCCAGTGGTGTGCGAGCCGGGCGTCGACGCCGGGCAGCTCGCGCGCCCACGCCTCCTCGAGCGCGACGGCGTAGCGCCGGTGCAGGTGCATGCGCTCGCCGGGCAGCAGCTCCCGGATCACGACGTCGGTCATCAGGCCGTGGCGCAGCCGGTAGCCGTCCACGCCGTCGTCGACGACGACGACACCGGCGTTGACCGCCTCGCGCAGGGCGCCGAACAGGTCGGGACCGCCGCCGTCCAGCACGGTCTCGAGGAGGCGGTGCGGCAGGGGGCCGTCGCACAGGGCGATGGCGCGCACTGCACGCAGCGCCGGTTCGGACAGGCGGTTGACCCGGGACAGCACGAGCTCGCGCAGGGTCGTCGGCAGGCCGGTCGGATCGCCGTCGAGCGCCGCCCGCACGGTCTCCTCGGCGATGAACGCGTTGCCTGCGGAGCGCTTCCACACCAGGTCCACCAGGTCCATCCGGCCCGGTGCCAGGACGTGCACCATCTCCGCGACCGCATTCCGGTGCAGCGGCGCGATCTCCAGGCACTGCACCTGGCGGTGGCGCCGGAACTCGTTGATCATCGTGCGCGCCGGGGAAGCCTCGGCGGGTAGCTCGGTGCGATGGGTGGCGACGACGAGCACGCGCTCGTCGACGAGGTTCGCGACCAGGTAGGCGAGGAGGTCCAGGGTGGAGCGGTCGGCCCACTGCAGGTCCTCCACGACGAGGATGACGGCGGAGCGCATGGCCAGTCGCAGGACCACCCGGTGCAGCAGCTCGAGGGTCTGCACCCGCGCCTGCGCGCCGGCGAGGGCGGGCACCGCCGGGCGCAGCGCCACCAGTTCCTCCAGCTGGTCCGCCCACGGAGACAACAGCTGCTGCAGCTCCTCCCCCCGCTGCGACCGCAGAAGGTTGCGCAGCGCCGAGGCGACCGGCCAGAACGGGGGACTCTCCGCGATGTCGGTGGCCCCGCCGAGGAGCACCGTGGCGTCCGCCTCTTCCGCGCGGCTCACGAGGTGCTGCACCAGCCGCGTCTTGCCGACGCCTGCGTCGCCGACCAGGAAGACGGTGGCCATCCGGCCCTGCTGCACGCCGTCGAAGGCAGCGGTGAGCGTGGCGACGTGCTCGTCCCGTCCGACGAGCGGAGGCGTCGCCGGGCGCTCGGTCACGTCGGCCGAGGTTATGCCATCTCACCACGCGAGATCCAGAGGGACCCCCACCGTCCTGTCGGGAGGACCGATCATCCCGGTGGGGTCGCACGTTGCCGTATCAGGACGGCACGGCGTCCCTCCTCACCTGGAGCAGTCACCCGGACGGGAAGATCGAACGAGAGGAGCCTGCAGTGGACACGGAGGGCATCGAGAAGTTGGCACAGCCCGGCGGGGGGCCGGGATCCACTCAGCACCTGGCCCGGCTCGCGGGCACCACCATGCCGGAATCCATCCCTGACGTCATTCGGCGGCTCGCCGCGATCCACGAGTACGCCTCGGGCACGTCGATGCTGCGCGATGACGACGGGATCGCGGCATTCACCCGGCTGTACCACATCATCACGACCCGGATCGGGCACATGGTCGACAGTGGGGAGTTCCGCAACCCTGCCTTCCTGATCAGGCTCGACCTGGAGTTCGCCGAGCGCTACCTGCGCGCCCTGCGCACCTACGCCGAGGACATGCACCGCACGCCCGGGGTCTGGCGCCTGCTGTTCGACAACCGCAGCGACCCCCGCATCGCCCCCGTGAACTTCGCGGTGGCGGGCGTGAACGCCCACATCAACTTCGACCTCTCGTGCGCGCTGGTGGCCACCTGGAAGCACGTCACCCCGGACGGCGACGGTCCTGACAGTGCCCAGTTCCACGACTACCGGCTGATCAACGATGTCTTCGAGCAGGAGATGGACCCCCTGCGCGAGGAGCTGGGCTCCTTCCTCAGCCGAGGTCCGGACGACGCCATCTGGGACCGCACTGCCAACTGGGTCTCCGACCTCGTCATCCGCTTCACCCGCGACCTGGCGTGGGACGAGGCGAAGCGGGTGTGGGACCGCGGCGCCGACGACAAGGTGATGCAGGCCTCCGAGGAGAAGCTCGACACCATCGCGACCTTCGTCGGTGAGCGCCTGCTCCGCGCCCCGCTCCTGCCCGTGTAGCTAGCGCCGAGGTCGCTCTCGTCGGCCCGAACGGCGCAGGGAAGACCACGCTGCCGCGGATGATCGCCGGCGAGCTGACGGCGTCGACAGGCAGCATCGCGCGTAGCGGCGGCCTCGGGGTGATGCGCCGGTTCATCGGCTCCATCACCGACGATCGCACCCTCGCCGATCTCGCCGTGTCCCTTCCCCCGCCCATGGTGGCCACCGCCGGGCTCCGGCTTGGCGCGACCGAGCAGCGGTTCGAGAAGCTGTCCGGCAGGCAGCAGCCCGGCTGCTCACCTTGCTGCTGGAGCTGTCCGCCACGTTGCTGCTGCTCGACGAGCCGACCGACAACCGCGACCTCGCCTCGGCCGGCACTCGAGCAGGCCCCGACGCGTTCGGTCAGCGCGCGGGCCGCACGGCGCCGGTCACCACCCACCGGTCCGAACGCGCCCGCAGCCCCACGGCGACGAGGCGGAGCACCATGAACAACGTGAGACCCGTCCAGATCCCGGCCAGGCCCCAACCGAAGGCCAGCGAGGCCCAGATCAGGGGGAGGAACCCCACTACCGCGGCGAGCAGTGTGGACGTCCGCAGGTAGGCGGCGTCCCCGGCGCCGAGCAGCACCCCGTCCA
>DASYES010000449.1:0-2967 GCA_036498885.1 Pseudonocardia sp. | reverse complement strand
CCGGGACGACAGGGGCCACGCCCTGTGTCATCTCCTCCAGGGCGTCCTCGCCGGTCACGACGCCTTCGCCGGTGAACCGGGACAGGACGAACGGCAGCCCGTTCGACTCCAGCGGGGACGGCCCGTCCATGACGTGGAAGTGCAGGTGGGGTGCATCGGTGTTGCCGCTGTTGCCCAGCTGCCCGATGACGTCGCCGGTACGCACCTGCTGGCCCGGCCGAACACGCAGCGATCCCGGCTGTAGATGTGCGTAGAGGGCGAACCGGCCACCGCCGAGGTCGACCACGACGTGGTTGCCCGCTGCCGTCTGCACGGAGATGCCGCCGGGAAGCTTTCCGGGCGTCTGCTCGGGCATCCCGTCCTCGGCCGCGACCACCATGCCGTCGGCGGCGGACAGGACGTCGGTGCCGAGGTACGGGTAGGAGGTGACGTCGGTGGGCGGACCGCTGTAGAGCCGGCGCCGTGCGTCGAGCTGTACGAGGTCGACCGCGAAGCGCTCGGCCGCGTGCACCGTGCCGTTGATGGGGAGAACGGCTCCGCGGTGGGAGGTGATCGTGTCGCAGCAGCCGTTGGCGACGACCCATCCGGATCCGCGCAGCGGGGGTGCAAGAGTCACGGCCGGCTGCCCGGTGACGGTGACGGGTACGCCGGTGAAGTCGAGATCGCGCATCGGCGGGGGTGCGGGGTCCGTGTCGCGCGGACCCACGTCCTCCGGGGCCTGTGCGGGCTGCGTCGCGACCGCGAACCGGTGGCGGACGAGGCGGGGCAGTGCCGCGTCGGGCGCCAGCGTGGCGTCCACGAAGAGGTAGCCGGACTCACCCGGCCGCAGGCTCGGCCCTGGCGAATCGCCGGCGGGACGGAAGAGCCGGCCCAGCGCGTCGGCGTCGAGCGTGGACAGTGGGGTGTCGCCGTGTGTGCCGTCGAGGACGGTCACGCTGCGTAGATGAACCTCGTCACTGGTCGGGTTCGTGACGGCGAGCTCGTACGCCAGGTGCACACGGTCGTCGGCGCCCAGAACCGGGGCGATCTCGGCAACCGGGGACACCGCGATCGGGGTCAGCACGGCTGCCCCGGTGCCGGGAACGAACGTCGGTGCTCGGGTGGTCGGCGGCGCAGCTGTGCTGGTCGGGGTGGGCGCGGGGGACGTGCCGGCCGGCGCGCACGCGGTGAGGACGCCGGCGAGCAGCACGGCGACGCGCGCGCGGGCCGCTGTCGTCATCGCCCCTCCCGGGATTCGGACTCGTCACTCTGAACTCGTGAGTATTGTCCGGTCACAGGAGGGCCACCATGACTCGATAGCGTTACTGCGCCACAGTAATGACATCCCGACACTCCCGCCCCTTACGCTGACCGGCATGCCGTTTGCGCAGCCGCCCTCCGAGACCAACAGGGACTCCCGTGCCCTCCCGGTGAACCCGGTGTTCGCGGCCGAGCCACTGGTCGTGCCGCGCAACGCGCTCCCCGACGAGGGAATCGACTCCCAGATCGCCTATCAGGTCGTTCACGACGAGCTGATGCTCGACGGCAACGCCCGGCTCAACCTGGCCACGTTCGTCACCACCTGGGTGGAGCCGGGCGCGCGCCGGTTGATGACCGAGACCTTGGACAAGAACATCGTCGACAAGGACGAGTACCCGCGCACGGCCGACCTCGAGCGGCGCTGCGTGCGAATGCTGTCACGCCTGTGGAACGCCGGCGACCCGATGACGGCCCCCGGCTGCTCGACCACCGGCTCGAGCGAGGCCTGCATGCTCGGCGGGCTGGCGCTCAAGCGGCGCTGGCAGCACGCCCGCCGGGCCGCCGGGCTGCCGGCGGACCGGCCCAACCTCGTGATGGGCATCAACGTGCAGGTGTGCTGGGACAAGTTCGCCAACTACTTCGACGTCGAACCGCGGCTGGTGCCGATGGCTCCCGGCCGCTACCACCTGACCGCGGAGGAGGCGGTGGCGCGCTGCGACGAGAACACCATCGGTGTGGTCGCGGTGCTCGGCTCCACCTTCGACGGCAGCTACGAGCCCGTGGCCGAGATCTGCGCCGCCCTCGACGCGCTGCAGGAGCGCACCGGCCTCGACATCCCCGTCCACGTGGACGGCGCTTCCGGCGCGATGATCGCGCCCTTCTGCGACCCGGACCTGGAGTGGGACTTCCGGCTGTCCCGGGTGGCTTCGATCAACACGTCGGGACACAAGTTCGGCCTGGTCCCTCCGGGTGTCGGCTGGGTCGTCTGGCGGGACGCAGCGGCGCTGCCCGAGGACCTCGTGTTCCGGGTGAACTACCTCGGCGGCGACATGCCGAGTTTCGCGCTGAACTTCTCGCGCCCTGGCGGGCAGGTGATCGCGCAGTACTACATGTTCCTGCGCCTCGGCATGGACGGTTTCCGGCGGGTGCAGCAGACCTGCCGCGACGTCGCCGTCTCGCTGGCCTCGCGGATCGGGGAGCTCGGTCCGTTCCGGCTGATCACCGACGGCAGCGAGCTCCCGGTCTTCGCGTTCACTCTGGCCGACGACGTCATCAACTACTCGGTCTTCGACGTCTCCGCGAGCCTGCGTGAGCAGGGCTGGCTCGTCCCGGCGTACACGTTCCCCGCCGACGTCACCGACCTCGCCGTGCTGCGGATCGTCGTGCGCAACGGGATGTCGCACGACCTCGCCGACCTGCTGATGGACGACCTGCACCGGGTTGTCGAGCGGCTCGAGTCGCAGAAGGCGCCACAGCGCGGCGCGGAGTCGGCCTCCTTCGCCCACGGTGTGGCCGCCGCTGCCTCCGCCGCGCCTACGGGGTCCGGTGTAGGTCGCTGACCGGCGGCGGGGCCGAGGCGAACAGGTCGACGAGCCGGTCCCAGCGGGTGCGCCGCCCGGCCGGGAAGCGGGCGCGCGCCCTGGCCATCCGATGCTCGTCGTAGCGGCGCCGGGCCCACGCCGACGTCGGACGGGCGAGGCGGAGCGCGGCGTAGAGCGACAGCAGCGG
>DASYES010000448.1:0-9088 GCA_036498885.1 Pseudonocardia sp. | reverse complement strand
GCCTGCTGGTCGCCGTGCAGAACGACCTCTTCTCGACACCGGCGGCGACAAGGCTTGGACGACCTGCACCCCCGGCATGGCGGTGGACCGAGAACACGAGCGCGGTCAGATTGCGTAGGGCCAGATCGTGAGGGCGTACACGCCGAACCAGGCCGACGCGAACGCGGCCGCCACGACGACTGCCACGGCTGTGGCCCTCCGGCGTCCGGCGAGGCCGATCGCGACCGGGAGCAGCAGCACGAACGCGGGGAGCAGCACCCGGAGCTTGGAGTTCATCAGGCCGTCCGTGCCCCACGTGGTGATGAGCACGAGCCCGCCGTACACGAGCAGCGGCCACGGCATCCGCATGATCACGGCCACGACGAACAGCACGATGCTGCCCGCCAGGCCGAGCACGGTGAGCAGGTCGAACACGTTCCCGCTCGACGTCAGGACCTCGCCGAGCCAGCGGGCGGTTGCAGCGCCACCGTCGAGATGCCAGCCCCATCCCTCCCGCTGGATCACGAACCAGCCGCCGAGGACTCCTGTGCGGACAGCGACGTAGCCGATGTAGCCGAGGGCTCCCGTGGCTGCCAGCGCCCCCGCGACCCACGGTCGCCACCCGCCACGCCGCTGGATCACGGCGGCCAGCGCCGCCAGCCCGACCGCGGCCACGACCGAGCTTCCGGTGGGTCGCACCAGCCCCGCGCCCGCTGCGCACAGCCCCGCGAGCATCCACTGCTCGCGCAGCACGCCCACGAGCGCCCACACGGCCAGCGCACAGAACAAGGCCTCGGTGTAGGTCATCGAGAGGACGACGGCCATCGGCGAGGCGGCGAACAAGCAGGTGAGCAGCAGCCCGACCCGCCGCGAGCCGCCGGGCACCGACTCGCCGAGACGGGTGAGGCCGTACGCCGCCGCGATGCCGGCGGCCGTGCTGACGAGCAGGCCGGCGACCACGAGGTTGCCGCCGGTCAGCAGGCGGGCCGCGGCGACGAGGCCCGGGTACCCCGGAAAGAACCCGAGTGGCGTCTCGGGCGTGCGGTGGCCGGTGGCGTCGACCATGTCGGCCGGGACGCCCTCGTAGCCGTGCTCGGCGATGGCGAGCAGCCAATGGCCGTCCCAGCTCGTCAGCTCGCCGAGCAGCGATGCCCCGTCGTGCGCGGCCATCGCGGCGAGCACGCCGATCCCGGCGAGGCGCACCAGCAGGTAGACGGCCGCTGGAGCCAGCACGTCGAGAACCCGGCGGGCGCGCGCCACGTCGATCGGGGTGGCGGCAGAGCTCGCCCCGCGCACGACGGCCATCGTCGGGCTCCTTGATCCTCTACGACCTGCGGAGCCATTCTTGCGGATCGCGCGATCCGCCTTACCCGGCGCGCCGAGGATCGAGACGATCGGGTCAGGCGCACTCCACATCGACCAGTACGTGCCGGCGTTCGTCCTGCACGGTGCGCAGTGCGCGCTGCAGTGCGGGCACCAGCTCCGAGCGCTCGGTGACGTGCAGGCCGAGGCCACCGGATGCCTCCGCGTAGGCGGCGAACCGGGGAGCCGGGTCCAGCCGCGCGAGCGGGGACAGCTCGGGGGCACCCGCCGCGTGGCCGTCCGGGTACATGCGCAGGGCCGACGACTGGACCGCGCCCCAGTGCGCGTTGGTGCACACCACCGTGAGGACCGGCAGGTGGTGCATGGCCATCGCCTGGTGGCACGCGGCCGGGTTGGCGAACATGTAGGCGCCGTCGCCGAGCGTGGCGATCACGGTGGCTGTCGGGCGCGCGAGCTGCACACCCATGGCCGCGGGAAGCCCCCAGCCGAGCCCGCCCGCGGGCGGCGTGCCGAAGTACGTGCCGGGCTCGGTCGAGCCGAGGATCTCGGGGGAGGCCCAGTACTCGTTGACGACGACCGCGTCGGACGGGCGCACCTGCGCGAGCGCCGCGTTGAGGAACGTCTTGGTGATGGGCCCGCCGGCGGCGGACTCCGTGTCGATCAGTCGGGCGCGCCGCTCGCGCCAGCCGCCCACGCGGGCGGCGAGGCGATCGGCCCGGCCGGGGTCGACTGCGCGCTCGGCCAGCGCTGCGGTGAGCGCAGGCAGCAGGGCCGTGATGTTCGCGGTGATCGTCAGGTCCGTGCGGTGGGTGCGCATCGGGTACCGCGAGAAGCTGGGGTCGGGCCCGCACTGCACCACCACGGCGTCGGCGCGGGGGGTCGCGGATCCGGGCAGCCACGGGACGTCGAGGTCGAGGACGCAGACCACGTCGGCCTCGGCCAGCGCCTCGCCGACGGCGTAACCGGCGTGCAGCGGATGGTCGGCGGGGATGTTGACGTGGCGCACCCCGCTCTCGACGACGGCGATGCCGAACCGCTGGGACAGCTCGGCGAGCTGCGGCACGGCCCGCTTGTCGGCGCCGGCGTCGCCGGTGACGATCACGGGGAACGTGGCCGAGGCCAGGTGGTCGGCCAGCCGGGCGACGGCGGCAGGGTCCGGGTGCGCGGTGGTCGGCAGGGCGGGAGCGGCAGCGTCCTGGGGGCCGAAGACCGGACCGGCCAGCACCTCCCGCGGGAGCGACAAGTAGACGGGGCCACGCGGTTCCGTGGTGGTGATGTCGAGCGCCCGGTCGACGACGTCCTGCACGTGGGCGCCGTCGCGCAGCTCGTAGTCCCACTTCACGAGCTCGCGCAACATCCCGGCCTGGTCGAACATCTCCTGCGCCCAGTGGATCGGCGCGTCGCGGGAGCCGAGCATCGAGTGCTCGAACAGCGGTGTGCGACCCGCGGTCAGCAGCACGGGCACCCGGCTGCGGGCGGCGTTGAACACCGCGCACACCGCGTTGGCGGTGCCGACGCTCGTGTGCAGCATGACCGCCTGCACCCGCCCGTCGCCGAGGTAGGAACCGTGGGCCATCGACACCGCGAGGTTCTCGTGGGCGCAGACGACCACGTCGGGCAGGTCGAGGCCGGAGTCCTTACGCCGGGCGTACGCCTCCACGAGGGACGCGAAGTCGGTGCCGCTGTTGACGAAAAGCCGCTCGACCCCGCGCCGGCGCAGCTGCACCAGGAAGGCCTCGGCGACCGTCTCAGCGCTTTGTGTCGGTGTTTGCAACTCCATCGTCGCCCTCCCGGTGCAGTGCTCGTGTGTGTGTCAGTCCGCCGCGTCGATCAGGATCTTGGCCAGGGCCTCCGGAGCGGTCACCATCGCTTCGTGGCCGGTGGGGACGCTGAGCACGGGCCAGCCCGCGCTCTCGGCCCGCTCGCTGTGGGCGCGGAAGACCCGCATCCAGTCGGTGCACTCGACGAATACCGCCGGGACGTCGTCCTGGCGGCCGCTCAGCGCGAGCGGCTCCGTGTAGGTGCGCCACGGGTGCGGTGTGAGCCGCGCGGTCAGCCACTCGGTGTCGGCCTTGTCGGTGACGCCGAGCGCCTGCAGGGACCGCACCGGGATGAGCCAGCCGAAGCCGGGTCCGGCCACCGACTCGCGGTAGTGCTCGGCGACCTGCGGCGGGAGCAGGTCGATGGCGGCCTCGCCGTCGTTGCCGACGAAGGCGTCGAGGTACACCCGCCGCCGCAGTGCTTCGGGCCGGCGGTCGGCGACGCCCGTGACCACCTGGCCCGCGTAACTGTGGCCGACGAGGACGACGTCGGACGCGCCCTCGGCGTCGAGCAGCGCGACGATGTCGGTGACGTGGGTGTCGAGGCCGACGGCCGGGCTGAGCAGATGGGCCCGGTCGCTGACCCCCGTGAGGGTGGGGGTCAGCACCTCGTGCCCCGCGGAGCGCAGGTACGGCTCCACCTTCCGCCAGGCCCAGCCGCCGTGCCACGCGCCGTGCAGGAGGACGAACGTTGCCACTGTCACTGCTCCTGTGGGTGGGTCGCGACGGCCTCGACCGTGATGTCCATCCACGGGAACATCGGCAGCGAGGCCAGCACGTCGTGCAGCTCCGTGGCGTCGGCGCACTCGTAGAGGCCGATCGTCGCGTTGCGGCCCGGTACCCGCCAGAGCCGCTTGAGGTTCCCGGCCGCGCGTAGCTCGTCCGCCCGCGCCCGTTCGCCCTTCTTGAGGCGGCTGCGCTCCTCCTCGGGGGTCTCCGGGGGCAAGCGGTTCTCCGCGCGTACCAGGAACTCCATGTCGTGCCTCCTACGTTCGGGTGATCACAGGGGGATCGGGACGGTGGTCACCAGAGCTTTTCTGTCGCGATGGCAGCGCCGTCGCGGAGCGAGCGGAGCTTCTCCCAGGCCAGCTCGGGCACCACGCCGCCCCAGCCGGCGAAGGTGCCGAAGCCGCAGTCGGTGCTGGCGATCACGCGCTCACGCCCGACGATGTCGGTGTAGCGGAGGATGCGCTCGGCAACGAGGCCCGGGTGCTCCACGAAGTTGGTGGTGGTGTCGATCACGCCGGGGGCGAAGACCTTGTCGTCGGGGATCTTCGCCGCAGCCCAGCCTGCCCAGTCGTGGCCGTGGCGGGGGTTGGCCGCCTCGCACAGGATCGTTGCCGGCTTGGCGCGCAGCACCAGGTCGGCCACCTTCTCCACCGCGATGTCGAAGGTGTGCGGGCCCTCGTAGTTGCCCCAGCACAGGTGGATGCGGGCGCGGTCGGCCGGCACGTCGCGCAGCGCGTGGTTGAGGACCTCGACGAGCACCTCGGCGCGGGCGAGGAACTCCTCGTCGGACAGCGCCTTGTACTTGTTGTGCCGGCCCATCCCGAGGTCGGGCGAGTCGACCTGCAGATCGAAGCCCGCCGCGACGATGCGGTCGTACTCCACCTTCAGCGCGTCGGCGATCGCGTTCAGGTAGGTGTCTTCGTCGGGGTAGTACTCGTTGGGCTGGAACAGCGCGACGATGCCCGGCGACGGAGCGTTCATGAACGCGGTCTCGACGCCCGCGGAGTCCATGGCGGACCGCAGCGTGGCGAGGTCGGTCTCGAGCGGCGCGAAGTTCTCGTACTCGATGGGGCCTCGGCAGATCGGGCGCAGGTAGGCCACCGTGGCCCCGGAGCGGTGCAGCCGCTCCTTGTAGTCGGGGTAGGCGTCGAGGTCGGCCGGGGTGGCTCGGGGGGCGTCGCCGATCTCGAACCCGCTCATCCGATGGCGGATGTAGGTGGCGTAGCCGATCTTGCTCATCTCGCCGTCGCTGACGATGTCGATCCCGGTCTCGGCCTGGAGACGCACCTGGTCGTGAACGGCCGACGCGACGGTGGCCGCGAGAGCGGCCTCGTCCACCGGTTCCCCACGGTCGCTGGCGTTGATCAGTGCCAGCAGGTCCGCAGGTCGCGGCAGACTGCCGACGTGCGTCGTGCGGATTCGATCGGACATGTTCCGGCCTCCTCGTCGAGTACTCGGGCAGTGCACGGTCGAGCGGTCGGCGCTCACCACTGGTGCAGGTTGGCGTCGAGCTGGTGGAGTGCGTCGACCACGCTGAGCAGATGGGCACGCATCCGCTGCTCGGCGACGTCGGGGTCGCCTGCGCAGACGGTCTCGATCACCTCGAGGTGCTCCTGCAGGCCGACCGATGGCCGGCCCGGGAGCAGCGCGACGGTGTAGTGGTAGCGGACACTTTGCGTGCGCAGCCGGTCGAGCATGCGGCCGGCCGTCTCGTGCCCGGACAGATCCCGGATGGCGCGATGGATCTGCTGGTTGACCTGGCTGTAGGCCACGACGTCGGAGTTCTCGACGGTGGCGGCCAGCTCCACTCCCAGCTCGCGCAGCTTCCGGTGGTCGTCGGCGGTGGCCTTGACCGCGGCCTTCGCCGCGCACAGCCCTTCGACCACCGCGCGGGCCTCGGTGATCTCGACTGCCTCCTGGAGCGAGATCGGGCGCACCCTGGCGCCGCGGTTGCGCTCCCGCTCGACGATGCCCTCGTTCTCCAGCTGCGCCAGGGCGGCGCGCACGGCTCCCCGCGACGCGTCGTACAGGGCGACGAGGTCGGCCTCGGGGAGTCGTTGTCCCGGGGCGAACCGGCCCTGCATGATGCCGTCGCGAACGGCGCTCACCACTACGGCGACCGCGTCGGTCGTCGCAGTTCCACCGCCTGCGGTCATGCACGTCCTCTCGCCCCGCGCCGTCCCGGTGGCCGGCGATTCCGAGGCTGAGCGTAACTGGCAACGGGATTGTTAACAATCTGGTTGCCACTTCCGGGTGGCGGAGTTATGGTCCACACCACTCGACCCCGACGCCTGGAGGAGCAGCACATGGGTCCATCCAGCAGGGACGACGGGCCGTCCGTCGTCGTGGTCAGCGCACATGCCGCTGACTTCGTCTGGCGGGCGGGCGGGGCGATCGCACGGTGCGCCGAGGACGGCGCCCCTGTCACGGTGCTGTGCCTGACCTACGGCGAGCGCGGCGAGTCCGCGGCGCTGTGGCGGTCCCCGGACGCAACGCTGGAGTCGGTGAAGGCCACCCGGGCCGAGGAGTCCGCCGCCGCGGCCGAGGCACTCGGGGCCGACATCATGTTCTTCGACGCCGGCGACTACCCCCTGCGTGCCACCGACGACCTGGTCGACGGGATCGTCGCGCAACTGCGCAGGCTGCAGCCCACGGTTCTGCTCACCCACGCCGAGCGCGACCCGTACAACCTGGACCACGCGCTCACCCACGAGATCGTGCTGCGGTGCCGGATGATCGCGCAGGCGGCCGGCCTTCCCGACCGGAACACGCCGCCGCTGGGCGCGTCCCAGGTGATGGCGTTCGAGCCCCACCAGCCCGAGCAGTGCGGGTTCGTGCCCAACCGCTTCCTGGACATCTCACCGGTGATCGAGCGCAAGCGAGCGGCCATGAAGTGCATGGACGCCGCGCAGGGACATCTGATCGACTACTACGAGGACCTGGCCGTCCGGCGCGGGGTGCAGGCGGTGCGCAACGGCGCGCCGAGCACGGTCACCCATGCCGAGGCGTTCCAGATGGTCTTCCCCACCGTCGGGAGCACGCTGTGGTGAATCGGCCGGACGCGCACCTCGTCGTGCGCAGTGATCTCGCACCGGACGCCGACGCGGTGGCGCAACTGGGCCGCCAGGGAGTCGCCACGGTCCACGAGGCACAGGGCAGGCGCGGGCTGCTCGGCCCGCTGATCCGCCCGGTGCAGGAGGGCGCTGTGATCGCAGGACGGGCCGTCACCGTGCTCTCCCACCCCGGCGACAACCTGATGCTCCACGCCGCCGTCGAACAGTGCAGGCCCGGCGACGTGGTGGTCGTGTCCACCACCTCGGAGTCCACCGACGGCATGTTCGGCGAGCTGCTCGCGGTCTCGATGCGCAGCCGCGGGGTGATCGGCCTGGTCACCGGCGCCGGGGTGCGCGACGTCTCGGACCTGCGCCGGATGGGCTTCCCGGTCTGGACGCGAGCGGTCAGCGCGCAGGGCACGGTCAAGGCGAGCCCCGGTTCGGTGAACGTGCCGGTGATCGTGGGCGGCACCCTCGTGGAGCCGGGCGACGTCGTGGTCGCCGACGACGACGGCGTGGTCGTCGTACCCCGCGCCCAGGCCCCGGCCGTGGCCGCCGCGGGCGAGGCGCGGCTGCGCAACGAGGCGGACAAGCGGGCCCGGCTCGCCGCAGGAGAGCTCGGGCTGGACATGTACGGGCTGCGCGCCGAGCTCGAGCGGCTGGGCGTCCGGTACGTGGATCGTGAAGAGCACACCGATGACGACAGGGACGGCGTCGTCCCGGAGGGAGCGCTCCATGGCTGAGATCGTGGCCGCCGCCGCGGCCGTGCACGCCCCACAGCTGCTGAGCCGTCCGCCCCATGAGGACCCCGCGAAGCTCGACGGCAGCACCGACGCGCTGCGCCGCTTCGGGCAGGTCCTCGACGAGACGCGGCCGGACGCGCTGGTGGTGATCGGCATCGACCACCTCGAGACGTTCTGGCTCGAGGCGGTGCCGACCTTCACCCTCATCCTCTCCCCGGAGGCCGAGGCGCACTACATGCAGAAGGAGCGCCGGATCCCGGTGCACACCGAGCTCGCCACGCACCTGCTGCACGGCGTGGTCGGGCGCGACATCGACCTCACCTACTCGCAGGAGGCCAAGCTCGGACACGCGTTCCTCACGCCGTTCGAGTACGTGCTGGGCGACCGGGACATCCCCGTGATCCCGCTGCTGGTCAACGCCTATCTGCCGCCGCTGCCCAGCCCGCGCCGCTGCTTCGCGCTGGGCAAGGCGATCGCGGAGGCGCTCGCCGACCGCCCTGAGCGCGTCGCGGTGCTCGCGAGCGGCGGGATGTCGCACTTCCCCGGCACCGCCCGCTACACCGCGCCGCAGTTCTCGTTCGACGAGTGGGTGCTGCAGGAGGTGGCCGCAGGCCGCTACGAGGAACTGCTGGATCTCACGCCGGTGCAGCTCGACGAGGTGGGCGAGAGCGAGCTGCTCACGTGGTTCGTGATGCTCGGTGTGCTCGCGGGCTCCGACGGCACCGTCCCCGGGTCGCTGCTCTCCTACCAGCACCTGAGCCACCACGGCCACGGAGTCGTGCAGTTCGTGCCCCCGGTGCCCGCAGGCACCGAGCCCACTGTGGACGAGCCACTCGCCAACCCCGTACCCAAGTTCGGCGGCTACGAGTTCACCTCCACCGACTTCATCTACTACCGGTTCCCCGAGCCGGCGAGCTTCCCGCTCAACCGGCTGCTGCACCGCGTCATCACCGACGAGGAGGTGCGCAGCGAGTTCGTGCGCGATCCTGCGAGCGTGGCGGCGCGGGCCGAGCTCACCGACGAACAGCGTGACGCACTGCTGGCCGACGGGTTCGACAAGCTCACCGAGGTCGGAGCCCATCCACTGCTTGCGCTCTCCGCCCGCCAGGTGGCGCTGCTGGAGCAGCAACGCCAGGCGGCGGCCGCCGGAGTCGGCACCACCTGATCCATCTGATCCCCCAGATCCACCTGCGACACCAACCACCACTCTGGAGAGAGGCCGACAATGCTGTCAGCGCAGGACAACGAGCTCCTGACCCGTGTGGGGCCGGGAACTCCGATGGGCGAGCTGTTGCGCCGCTACTGGACGCCGGCACTGCTGGTCAGCGAGGTTCCCGCGCCGGACAGCGATCCTGTGCGCGTGCGGTTGCTCGGTGAGGACCTCGTGGCGTTCCGCGACACGAACGGCCGGGTCGGGCTGGTGCAGGAGAACTGCCCGCAC
>DASYES010000447.1:0-5622 GCA_036498885.1 Pseudonocardia sp. | reverse complement strand
TCCACTGGTCGGGCTGGTTCGCCACGACGTCGGCGATGCGCGAGACCTCGATCCCCTGCACATCGGCCATGCCGCTTCCGGAGGCCATGCGTGTCTGGAGGGCAGGCCAGTACTTGTCCTCGTCCTGAGTGGACTCGTAGCTGATCGTGATGCCGGGGTGCTGTGCCTCGTACGCCTCGAAGAGGCCCAGCTCCTGGTAGCCGAAGGTGCCGAACAGGTTGACCTTGAGTTCGACCGGTCCACCCTGTGCGCTGGTGTCGCTCTCGCCCGAGCCACCGCAGGCGCTGAGTAGGAGCACGCTGCTCGTGGCGACGGCCGCCAGCGCTGCCGCCGTTCTCCGTGGGGTCCCCATTGATCCTCCAGATCGTGTGAGAGCGCTCTCACCGCTTTGGAAGGAGGGTCTCGATCGAGTGATGACTTGTCAATGAAGTGTCCGGCTGCGTGACCGAACTGTGCTCCCGGCGCGCCCCGCGGCCGGAACCGTCAGGCCGTGTCGCGCAGCACGATCTCCGTGCCCATCACCATCGGCTCGAGCGGCTCGCCCCGCTCGATCAGCGCGAGCAGCCGGGTGGCCAGCGCCTCGCCCATGCCGATGATCGGCTGCCGGACGGTGGTGATGGCCGGGTGGCTCGACGACGCCGTCGGAGAGTCGTCGAAGCCGACGACCGCGACGTCGCCCGGCACGCTGCGACCCGTCTCGGTGACGGCCTGCATCGCGCCGAACGCCATCAGGTCGTTGGCGGCGAACACACCGTCGATCAGGGGCTCGGCCGCGAGCATCGCCAGCATGGCGTGGCGTCCGCCCGCGATGGACCAGTCGCCGTCCCGCACGCCGTGGCTGCGCAGGCCCTGGGCCGCCAGCTCGTCCCAGAATCCCGCACGCCGGTCGATCGCCGCCGTCATGTCGAGCGGGCCGGTGATCGTGGCCAGCCGCTTCCGTCCGCGCTCGACCAGGAGGCGTACCGCCGCCCGCGCGCCCCCGACGTTGTCAGCGTCTACATAGGACAATCCCGCGGTTGCGGTGAACGGGCGGCCGGAGAGGATCACGGGGACTCCGGCCTCCTGGAGTCGCCTGGGCAGCGGGTCGTCGCCGTGCAGGGACACGAGGATGACGCCGTCGAGGTGGCCGCCGCGGGCGAAGCGCTCGAAGCGGTCGCGATCGGCGCCGGTGCTCAAGATGCTGAACACGAGCTGGACGTCGTGTGCGGCGAGCACCGCGTGGGCGCCGCGCAGGACGAGCGCGAAGTGCGGGTCGCCGAAGAACCGCTCCTCCGACTCGGCGACGACGAACGCGATCGAGTCGCTTCGGCGCGTCATGAGCGACCGCGCGGCGCGGTTCGTCACGTAGGACAGCTCGGCGGCGGCCTGCAACACCGCCTCGCGCGCTTGCTGCCCCACGGTGGTGGAGCCCGCGAGTACCCGTCCCGCGGTCGCGCGCGACACGCCTGCGCGCGCCGCCACCGACTCCAGCGTCGGTGCTGCTCGTCCCGCCGGTCTTGCTGTCATGCCGAAGAGGATGTCAGGACGAGGCGGTTTGTCGCCTCCACTTCTTCGCGCGCGTGCCGGATTCTCCCGTGGCCCGTGCACCGCCGGGATGCGTGTACAACTGGAAGCGACCACAGCGGGGGGCTGCTGACCAGCGTAAGAACGCACATTTCGGCCGTAGGGGACGCTATCGGTTGCTTGACCCGCCCCGGTCACGATGGTTCCATTCCAGGCTTGCCGATGAGGTGTGGCGGGTCCTGGCGGTTCGCCTTGACCGTCTTCGGGGCTGCGGAGGTCGCCGATGAGCGATGCGGCCGGTCGACCTGAGGGGGGTCCCACCGGCCTGGTCGGGCGTGACGCGGAGCTGGACATCATTCGGTCGTTCCTGTCCGCGGTAGCGGTCGACGGGCGCGCCCTCCTGCTGGTCGGTGACGAGGGCCTCGGCAAGACGACGTTGCTCGATGTCTCCGCGGAGATGGCGTCGGCGGCGGGCATGCGGGTGCTGCGAGCCGCCGGTGTGCAGTTCGAGGCCGACGTGAGCTTCTCCGGGCTTCACCAGACCCTGCTACCGCTCCTCGACGGGCTGGACCTGGTCGACCCCGAGCACCGCGACGCGCTGTCCGTGGCGATGGGGTCGGGGGACGGCCCGTCCCCGGAGCGGCTCGTGGTGGTCGACGCAACGATCTCACTGCTGCGCGTGGCCGCCGCGCCTCAACCGGTCGTCGTGATGATCGACGACCTGCAGTGGCTCGACCGCGTCAGCGCTTCGGTGCTCGGGTCCGTCGCCCGGCGGCTCACCGGCAGCCGGATCGGGATCCTGGTCGCCTCGCGACCGGATGGCGGGGGCTTCATGGAGCTCGCAGGCGTTCCCGCCCACCGGCTCGACCCGCTCGTCGACGATGCGGCCGTCGACCTCGTGGCGCGCCGGTTCCCCGTACTGGACCAACGTCTGCGGCTCCGGGTCCTCAGCGAGGCGCAGGGGAACCCGCTTGCGCTGTTGGAGCTTCCAACGGCGTTGTCCGGCACCAAGCGGACACCGGCGCCCGGGCTGCCGTCGTTCCTGCCGCTCACCCGCCGCCTCCAGTCGCTGTTCGGGGCGCGGGTGTCCGATCTTCCGGCGGCAGGCCGCGAGGCGTTGCTCCTCGCCGCGCTGGACGGAACGGATGACCTCCGGACCCTGCGTGCAGCGGTCGGGCTCCGCGCGGAGGGCGACCCGCTGATGCACGCCGTGCGCGCCCGGCTGGTGTGGGTCGACGAGCACCGCGGGTACCTGTCGTTCCGGCACCCGCTGATCCGCTCGGCAGTGGTCGAGCTCTCCTCCGACGAGGAGCGTCGACGCGCCCATCGGACGCTCGCCGTCGTACTCGCCGACCAGCCGGACCGCCGGACCTGGCATCTGGCCCAGGCGGCGATCGAGCCGGACGAGCAGGTGGCGGGCCTGCTCGAAGACGTGGCCCACCGGGTGCTGCGTCGCGGCGACGGCGCCGGTGCCGTATCGGCGCTGACGCGCGCCGCGGACCTCAGCCCGGCCCGACCGGACCGCGCGCGGCGGCTGGCCGAGGCGGCGTTCATCGGCGCCGATCTGCGAGGCGAATCGGGCAACGCGTCGCAGTGGCTCCTCGACGCGCGCCAGGCCGACCCGGAGGTCGGCAACTCGTTGCACGCGGCAGCGGCCGCGGCGTTCCTGCTCACCATCGGCGAGAGCGACATCGACACCGCGCACCGGGTGCTCACCGGCGCGATCGAGACAGGGTCCCACCACTACGACGCCCGCGACCCCGCACTGATCGCAGCGCTGCACACCCTCGCTCTCATGAGCTGGTTCGGTGAGCGGCCCGAGCTGTGGCGTCCCCTGCGCTCTGCACTCGAACGGCTCACGCCGGAGGTGCCCGAGATCCTGGCTGTGCAGGGCGCGACCATGCCCGACCCGGCGCGGATGGACATCCGCATTCTGGACCGGCTCGACGTCCTCATCGCAGGGCTCGCCGACGAGCTCGACCCCATCGCGATCGCGCGCATCGGTATCGCCGCCATCGCTGCCGACCGGCTGTCGGACTGTCGGGATGCGTTCTGGCGGGTGGTGCGGCTCGGGCGCGACGGCGGCTTCTCCCGGCGCTACGCCGGGTGCCTGACAATGCTCGGGTTCGACTACTTCTACAGCGGCGAGTGGGATCGGGTCGACGAGCTCGCCGAAGAAGGCCTCATGGCGTGCACGGGCCCGGAGGCCGAGTTCTTCACGTGGTGCTTCGTCGCCAGCAAGGCGTTCCTCGCCGCCGTGCGCGGGGACGGCGACGCCGCGCGGTCCCTGGCGGATCGCGTCACCCGAGTGGCTCCGCGCGGGGTCTTCAGGGCCCAGGGCTTCGCCGAGTACGCGCGTCTGCTCGCCGCGCTCGGTGACGGCGACGCCGAGGCCGCCTACCTCCACGCGAGCACGATCAGCCCCGCGGGCACCCTCGCGTCCCACGTCCCGATCGCGCTGTGGGTGTGCCTCGACCTCGTGGAGTCTGCGGTCCGCACCGGCCGTCACGACGAGGCGGCCGCCCACGTCGCCGCTGTCCAGGAGGCCGGTATCGCGAGGATCTCACCCCGGCTCGCCATGCTCGCGGGCGCTGCGGCGGCAACCGTCGCCGAGGGGGACGCAGCGGTCAAGCCGTTCGAGGAGGCACTCGCCGCGGGTGCCGGCCGGTGGCCGTTCGAGGAGGCGCGGGTGCAGCTTCTCTACGGCGAGAGCCGCAGGCGGGCCAGGGCGACCGTGGAGGCGCAGCCGCTCCTCGAGGCGGCGGCGTGCACCTTCGAACGCCTCGGCGCGCGCCCGTGGGCGGCGCGCGCGAGGAGGGAGCTGCGCGCAACCGGCTATCACGTGCCGCGTCACCTCGACTCCGGGTCGTCCCCGCTCACGCCGCAGGAGCGGGAGATCGCGGATCTCGCGGCGTCGGGGCTGAGCAACAAGCAGATCGCGGCGCGACTCTTCCTCTCCCACCGCACGGTGGGCGCCCACCTCTACCGGATCTACCCCAAGCTGGGCATCAGCTCGCGCGCCGCGCTGCGTGACGCACTCGACGCACTCGACGCACTCGACGCGGGCCGCAGCCCGTCGGCGGAGTGACCGGCGCGGCAGCTCACGCGCTCGCGGCCGACCCCGACCCGGCCCATTCGCCGTAGGACGTGAAGGACTGCAGCGTGAGCCGGGTGCGGAAGCTGCGCTCGCCGCCGCTCACGGGATCGGTGAAATCCAGTGTGGAGGAGAGCAGCTGCAGCGGGCGGCTGAAGTCGTCGAGGGGCTTCTCGGTGAGCACGGGGTAGAAGTCGTCACCGAGGATCGGCAGCCCGAGGCCGCTCATGTGCAGCCGCAGCTGGTGGGTGCGGCCGGTGTGCGGGGTGAGTCGGTAGCGGCCGAGCGGCTGCCCGTCCCGGCCCTCGCGGTGTTCCAGCAGCTCGATCAGCGTCTCGGCGTTGACCGGGCCCGGCTCCTCGCGCGCGCAGATGATGCCCCGTTCCTTCACGATCCTGCTGCGCACGGTGCGGGGGAACGTCAGCTGTGGGTCGTACGGTGCGATCGCCTCGTAGGTCTTGCGGACCAGCCGGTCCCGGAACAGCGTCTGGTAGGCCCCGCGCCGCTCCGGGCGCACCACGAACATGAGCAGGCCTGCGGTCACGCGGTCCAGCCGGTGCGCCGGGCTGAGAGTGGGCAGGCCGAGCTCGCGGCGCAACCGCACGAGCGCGGTCTCCACGATGTGCTGCCCGCGCGGGATGGTGGCCAGGAAGTGCGGCTTGTCGACCACCACCAGGTCCTCGTCGCGGTGCACGGTGCGGATCTCGAACGGAACCGGCACCTCGATGGGCAGGTCCCGGTGGAACCAGAGGAACGACTCGGGGATGAAGGGCGCGTCCGGTGCGATCGGACCGCGGAGGTCGACGATCCGCTGCTCGCGCAGCATGCTGTCGATGCGGGCAGGGTCGACGCGGGGCAGCCGCTCGACGAGGTGGTCGCGCATCGTCGTCCAGGACCCCTCGGCCGGCGTCCGGAGCCGCACGGCGTCGAGACCGTGCCGTTGCGGAAGTGGGGACCGGAGCTTTCGCCGCATCGTCCGAGACTACGGGGCAGGTCGCGGCTCAGATCTCAGCGCGGATCCGGGT
>DASYES010000446.1:0-3098 GCA_036498885.1 Pseudonocardia sp. | reverse complement strand
CCGTCCCCCCGAACTTCTTGACCAGGCCCTCGACCTGGATGACTGATTCCATGCGTCCGACCGTGCGCCGGACCGCTGATACGCCGCTGATACGCCACTGACACGGCCTCATACGCCCCTGATGGGACCCCTTCCACGCCGGGGCCTACGACGAGCACACCGGCCTCGGCCCGGTTCCACTCAGGCCACGGGTACCGACCGGCCCGCCGCCTCCGTCGATGAGCGGTGGGCCGGTCGCCCAGTGCGGTGCCCCCCTCCGGGTCCCCCGACCCGGCCGCACCTCTCCGACGTTAGAGGAGATGACCATCGGACGGATCGGTCGAAAGACTGATCTCAACCCGCCGGAGGTCGGAGCCCGTCCCGCAGCACGGCGTAGACGTGCGCCCGCAGCTCGGGCTCCGGGGCGGTGCGGACCACGTACAGCATGCCTTTGAGCAGGGCGATCAGATCCTTGACCGTGATCTCGCGGCGAACGGCCCCGGCTGCCTGCGCCCGCGTCAGCAACACGCCGAGCGCATCCTGCAGCTCGGCAACCGCCTCGGCGACACCCTCCGCCCCCGCTCCGGCGAGAGCATCGGGAAGGTCACGTTTACGGCCCGCCTCGTCGGCAAGGCGGGCGAGGAACCCGTCGAAGGCGGCCCCGGGATCGACCGCCGTGGCTCGGGCCCGCGCGTCGGCCACGTGCTCCTGCACGCGGGCAAGCGACACGGCCTCGAACAGCGCCTCCTTCGTCGGGAAGTGCCGGTAGACCGTGCCCGGACCGACGCCGGCCGCGGTGGCGATCTCGTCGAGCGGGACGTCGTACCCGCGCTCCGCGAACGCCTCGGCCGCGGCGGCCAGCACTCGTTCGCGGTTGCGGCGGGCGTCGGCCCGTAGCGGCCGCTCAGCCACACATCCCCCTCTGGCTAAGCGGGGCGATCGTTCCGTATAGTCGAAGCGGGGTCACCGTTCCGATTCTAGGGAGGATTCATGAGCCGTAGTCCGCGGGAAGTCGTCGATCAGGTGCGCCGCATGGTGGCAGGCGAGGGCGTCACGTTCGCCGACCTCTTCGCCGCCGACGGTGTGCTCCGCTACCCGTTCGCCCCGCCCGGGATGCCGCGCGAGCTGCACGGGCGGGACGCGATCCGCGCCTACCACGGCGCCGCGTCCGACCGGCGCACGATGTTCGAGATCGAGGATGTCGACGTGATGGTCCGCGAGACGGACGACCCAGAGGTCGTCGTGGCGGAGATCGAGCACCACGGTCACTCGCACGCCACCGGCGGCCCCTACCGGTTCCGGGCGCTGGGCGTGATCCGGGTACGCGACGGCGAGATCGTCACGTACGACGACTACATGGACCCGATCGCTACGGCCGCGCTGCTGGGGCGCACCCCTGATCTGGTGGCTGCGCTCGCGTCCTGATCGCGGGTCGTGCGCGGATACCGGTGCTCCCGCATCCGCGCACGACCTAGAGGTGGCGCAGGGCCGGCCAGAGCTCCACCCATGCCCGGTGCCGCCCCTCGAGCAGGAAGATCGGCGTCCCCTGCGCCAGGTTGGTGACACGCACGTCGTTGTCCAAGGCGCCCACCTGCGTCACGCGGTCGAACCCCGCAGCCACGGCGGTCGGGTCGCCGACGAAGATCACGGCGCCGGTGTCCTCCGGCGGCATGCCGAACCACGCGGCCCCGCGCGCCCCGCTGTACGCAGGCAGGCCCGGCACGAAGTGCTGGATCGCCGACACCGACCAGTAGTCCCCCGTGACCACCACGGCGTTCCGCGCGGTGTCCGGCGGCAGCGCACCATGCGCGGCGACCACGTCGTCCACCATCGCCGGCCAGCCGATCTCGTCGAGCTGGAAGTTCCCGATCTGCAGCGGCTGGCCGGCGTGCGCCGCGATCGGCTTGATCGGGAGCACGTGCAGGACGCCGAGAACGAGCACGGCCGTGACCGCGTACACCGGCCACGTCGGCACCCAACGCCACCACACCGCGGGCCTGCGCCGCTCGATCGCGGCCGCGGACGCCGCCCAGAGCAGCGGGAACATCCCGGCGATGTAGTAGGGGCGCCCGCCGCTGACGAGGAAGATCAGGGTGACGCCGAGCGCTGTGACTCCCAGGAACCGGTACGCGGGGTCGGCCAGCAGCCTGCCGACACCGTGCACGGCGAGCACCGACCCGATCAGCAGCCCGACCATCAGCAGCGCGACCGGCAGGAAACCGATCATGCCGCCTGCGTAGACGCTCTCGGCGGCGACCGCGCGGCCCATCCCCAGTTGCGGCCAGCCGTTCTGCGCCTGCCAGACCACTGTGGGCACGGTGGTGAGCACCGCGATCGCGCCACCCAGCCAGAGCGCGGGCCTGCGCAGAAGATCGCGCGGACCGAACACGAGCACCGCGACGATCGCGACCGCCCAGAACGCCACGACGAGGAACTTCACCTGGATCGCGACCGCGGTGACCACCCCTGCCGCGATCAGCAGCCCGTCCTTCCGGGTCCGTACCCAGCGGACCAGCAGCCAGGTCAGGGCCGTCCACAATGCAGGGTCCACTGTCGACGTGGCCAGCAGGTGCCCGGTGCCCAGGAAGTTCGGCGAGAGCGCAAACGCGCCCGCCGCGATCAGCTGCGCGCGCCTCCCGCCCCCGAACTCGCGTGCCAGCAGTGCGGTCAGCACAACACCGGCCACCGTCGCGAGTGTGGCCGGAATGCGGAGCACCGGCAGCGATCCCGGCGCGATCGTGTCCATCGCCAGCGCGATCAGCGGCAGCATCGGCGGCTGGTCCGCGTAGCCCCACGCGAGGTGGTGCCCCGCGGCGATGAAGTACAGCTCGTCGCCGAAATAGCCGTAGCGGCCGCTGACGGCAGTCAGCAGCACCGCAGTGGCGGCCGCTACCGCGAGCACCGGGCCGCGGGCGAAATCCGGCACCTCCCGGGCAAGCGTCGGGCTCGTGATCGTCGTCATTCATCCCCCCGAGAGATTCATGAGCGACGCTAGAGCGTCGCGAATCCGGACGAATCGATCGAACGACGGATCCTGGGGTCAGCCGGACGCTAGGACTCGGCGATCTCCGCCGCGGCCAGCCAGTCCAGCTCCACGCTCTCCTTCTCGGCGAGCACGG
>DASYES010000445.1:0-3446 GCA_036498885.1 Pseudonocardia sp. | reverse complement strand
CGGTGGTGCGCCCGTAGAGCTCGGCCATCACGCGGCCGGGCGCGATCCCCTTGGCGATGGCGTAACCGTGCTCGCGATAGTTCGCGAACAGGTAGTCGGTCGGCCGAAGTGCGGCCATGAGACCGACGACCGTCGCCTCCTCACCGAGGTTCAGGTGGCAGTAGCCGCCAATCTTCGCCTGGGTGTAGCCCTAAGCGGCGCGTTCCTCGAACCGCCGGATCAGGACCATCCGACGGAAGTACTCGCGCAGCGTCTCCGGATCCTCGGCGTCGAGAAGGGAACCTGCCGTCGCCGGCGTGCTTCGCGCACGCTCGGACATCCTCGTCGCCATACCCGCTCCTTCGATCAGCGCCTGCACAGCCCACTGTCGTCGGCAGCCGGGCGAGACACCATGATCGAACGCCCACGTCTGGAGGCACCGAATTGGGCAGATTGCCCAATCCGATGCCGTCAGCGCGAGAAGGTGGCGCCGGGCAGGCCGATCGCGGTGAGCGCCAGCGAGAGCTCGACGTAGGCCTGGCGCCCCGACAGGTCGCGTCCGACGAGCGTCGAGATTCGCTGCAGGCGGTTGAGCACGGTGTTGCGATGGCAGTAGAGCAGCGTTGCCGCGGCTCCCGCCGATCTGTCCGCGTCCAGCCAGCCGGCGAGCGTCTCCAGCAGGAGGGCACGTTCCCTGGCCGGGAGTTCGAGGATCGGCCCGAGCCATGTGCGCACCAACCGCCTGCCGAGCTCCGGTTCGCTGAGGAGGAGCGACTCGGGATAGCGGTCCTCGATGGGCACAAGTCCGACGGTGCCTGTGGGCAGAGTGCCCAATGCGACGACGGCGAGCCGGTGGGCAACCCCGACGTCGGCGAGTCCACGGGCCGTCGACGCGGCAGCGGCCCGGCCACGCGCCAGCGGCCCGAGCCGATCGAACACGAACTGGACATCGTGCCCGTCCACCGGGATCAGACCGACGAGCGTGTCGGCACGCACGTGCCAGACCGACCGGACGCCCACCGCGGCCAGCGCCGTCTGCGGATTGCGCAGGGCAGCTGATCCATCGACGTCGAGGTCCGCGACGACGACCAGGTAGCCACCCCCGACCGGGAGATCGAGCTGGTCCGCGACCCGCTGACCGAGCCCGCCGTCCGTGGCCCGCCCGGCCAGGACCTCCTCGACCAGCGCGTGCTTGTGCTGTTCGTCGCCCCGCAGGCGCTCGAGCTGGGCCTGCCGGTACGAGGTCGACAGCGCCGATGACAGGCCATCGACGACCGTCCACATCGCTGTTGCGGTGGCCCCCAGTGCCCCGGGCTCGATCTGGGTATCCCCCGCCCGCTCCAGCAACGCCTCCCAGACGACGCGGCCGCCGAGCCGGAACGTCCGCAGCATCACCTCCAGCGGGACGCCCTGCTCGGCGCGTTGACGCCCGATCTGCGCGGCGACATCGTCGTCCGTAGCCATGGAACCGGCGCCCCCGAGAATCTCCAGGACTCGGGTCAAGTAGCGCCGGCTGCCGTCCCGGAGATCCTCACGGGGCACCGGCCCGTAGTCGGTCCACTCGGGATTGTCGGTGAAGATCGCCGACATCAGCCGGTCCGTGAGCACGTCGACGTCGGCGAGCCACGCGGTCGCGATCGGCTGCACCGCGCTCGTGGCGGCCGAACCGTCGGCTCCCATGACCGTCGACCGTACCGCCGGGCACTCCGCGTCAGACCGACAGTCGCGGGGCGCCATCCCCGCAATGGTCGGCGCATCCATGTCCGACTCGGCCCGCACGTACGCAACGGTCCGGGCGGCGAGCGACGTGCGCCAGGCCGGTCGTCGCGCTGAAACCCTGCCCACGCGAGTCGCCCGAATCCCGAGGCCGAGTCGCCCGAATCCCGAGGCCGAACCGTCCGGACGCATCGGGGCCCGAATCCCACGCGCCCGAGCAGGAGCGGCAACTCGCCCACGAGAACCGGGCGACTCGCGCACCCCCGCGAGGCGCCCATCCCCCGAGGAACGTTCAGCGGGGCATGCGGCGCCACAGCGCGCGAGGCGCGTGCCGCAGAACAGCGAAGATCGGCCGCAACACGGCCGGCACCCACACCTCGCCCCGGCCGCGGTGCAGCGCACGCACCGTCGCGTCCGCCACCTGGTCCGGTGTGGACGAGAACGGGGCCGGTGACATCCCCTCCGTCATCCGCCCCACCACGAACCCCGGCCGCACCAGCAGCAACCGCACGCCGCTGCCCTGCAGCGCGTCGGACAGCCCGCTCGCGAACCCATCCAGGCCGGCTTTCGCTGAGCCATATACGTAATTTGCGCGGCGCACCCGCGCGCCGGCGACCGACGAGAACACCACGAGCGCGCCCTTCCCCTGCGTGCGCATCACGGCCGCGAGCTGCGTGAGTACGGCGACGTGCGCGACGTAGTCGGTGTGCACGATCTCCACGGCGTGACCCGGGTCGAGCTCCGCGCGCGCCTGGTCGCCGAGCACGCCGAACGCGACCACCACCGTGTCGAGCCTGTGGTGGCGGCGCACGACGTCGAGCAGCACCGCACGGTGCGACGCCAGGTCGTCGGCGTCGAACTCGACCCGGTCCACCACGGCGGCCCCGGCATCGAGCAGTGACTTCTCCTCAGCATCGAGATCCGCACTTCTGCGCGCAGCCAGCACGACCGTCGATCCGGGCGCGAGCCTGCGCGCCACGGCCAGTCCGATTTCACTCCGTCCCCCGAGGACGAGAACCGTCTCCCCCATCATCGCGGCAGCCTGACATATCGCCGCGACAACGCCGATCCGGCGTTGCCGATTGCCCGAAATACTCATATAAATCCGATCTCGGAGCGGATGTACTGCTCTGCGTCCCTCGTCGTCGAGGTGTTCCTGACGGCCGGCGAGTTCTATCCCGGTGACCGAATTCGTCCGGAGGCAGCGGCCTCACTCTCCGCGATCCAGCGGACGGCGGCGTCCCGGTGCGGCTGGAACGGTCGACCCGCATGGTCCCGGGCCGGCGGCTGCCAGATACTGGTCCGATGCGCGCCGCCGTCCTCGGGTCTCCGGTCGCCCACTCGCTGTCGCCCGTGCTGCACACCGCCGCGTACGCCGCACTCGGCCTCGACGACTGGCGCTACGAGCTGCACGAATGCGACGAGGGCGGGCTGGCCGGATTCGTCGCCGGTCTCGACCGTGAGTGGGCCGGGCTGTCCTTGACGATGCCGCTGAAGCGGGTGGCTCTCGACGTCGCCGCCGAGGTCTCGCCGCTGGCCTCGGCCACCGGGGCCGCCAACACCCTCGTCCTGCGCGAGGGGCGCCGGTTCGCCGACAACACCGACGTGGCCGGGCTCGTCGCCGCTCTGCGGGGGGCGGGCGTGGGCGAGGTGAAGCCCGCCCAGCGAGCCGTGGTGCTGGGCGCGGGCGGCACTGCCCAGGCCTCGCTCGCCGCGCTGCGCGAGATGGGGATCCCCGAGGTGGACGTGCT
>DASYES010000444.1:0-2522 GCA_036498885.1 Pseudonocardia sp. | reverse complement strand
ACCACGTGCTGGTGCCGACCGGCACGGTGACCACGGGGTTCGAGGTGGTCGAGGTCGAGGGCACCGACCACCGCGGTGTGCTCGCGCGCCTCCGCCTGCCCCGGTGAGGAGCCGGCCCGATCCGCGCGGGGCACCGGGCCGACCCCGCAGAGCAGAGCTCAGACGCGGCGGCGGAACACCGGCTTGACCGGCCTGCCACCCATCCACGGTGAGGGGTCGCCCGCGTCGAGCCCCTTCCGGTAGACGGCGCACGCCTGGGACACCACCTCGACGGTGCGGTCGATGTCGTCCTCGGTGAGCGCGCTGCTGACCACGAAGGACGGTCCGATCACACCACCGGCGATGAGCTGGCGCAGGAACAGCGTGCGATAGGGCTGCGATGGCTTCAGGTCCTCGTCGAGCGTGGCGAACACGAGATTGCTCGCCCGCCCCCTGACGAGGACGTGGTCGGCCACGCCCATCCCGGCCGCTGCCGCGGTGACGCCGGCGGCCAGCCGTTCGCCGAGGCTGTGCAACCGGGCCGCGATCCCCTCCTCGGCGTAGGTGTCCATCACCGCCATCGCGGCGGCGAGCGAGTGCGTCTCGGCGCCGTGGGTGGTGGAGAGGAGGAAGACCCGGTCGCGATCGTGGCGCAGTCCACCCCACTCCATCACGTCACGGCGTCCGGCCAGGGCCGAGACGGCGAAGCCGTTGCCCAGCGCCTTGCCGAACGTCGAGAGGTCGGGCACCACGCCGTACACGCCCTGGGCCCCCGCCTCCGACCAGCGGAAGCCGGTGATCATCTCGTCGAAGACCAGCAGGGCCCCGTGCTCGTCGGCGAGCGCCCGCATGCCCTGCAGGTAGCCGGGAGGCGGTTCTTGCTGGGTCGCGGCCTCGAGGATCAGGCACGCGATCTCGCCCTCGTTCTCCTCGAGCAGCTCCGCGGTGGCGTCGAGGTCGCCGTAGGGGAAGGACAGGGTGAGTTGCCGGGGGATCCCCGCGGACATCGGTGTGGTGCCGATGAACCAGTCGTCGGTGGAGAAGAACGGCTGGTCACGGCAGATGGCCACGAGCGATCGACCGGTGACCGCCCGCGCCAGGCGCACGGCCGCCGTGGTGGCGTCCGAGCCGTTCTTGGTGAACTTCACCATCTCCGCGGTGGGGACGGTCGCAAGGAAACGTTCCGCCGCCTCCAGCTCCACGACGCTCGGCCGCACGAAGTTGCTGCCCCGATCGAGCTCCCGGCGCGCAGCCTCCACCACGCGCGGGTGGGCGTGCCCGAGGCTGACCGAGCGGAGGCCCGACCCGTACTCGATGTACTCGTTGCCGTCGACGTCCCAGACGCGGCTACCGCGACCGCGGGAGATGATCGGCGCGAGATCCGCGGGGTACTGGTCGTCGCCCTTTGCGTAGGTGTGCGCACCCCCGGGGACCAGTGTGTGGAGGCGCATGTTGATGTGGTCGGAGACCGGGACTGGCGATTCGGCGATCGTCATGTGAGGAGACCGATGGCCGCGGCAGGCGATGCTGCCGGCCGCTCATCGACGATCCCGGGAACCGGAATTGCTCGCAACAAGGACCTCCTCTACGCACTGATCCCCGAAGCAGACCCGACATATGGGATCAACATGACGAAACGACGGAGCGGAAACGGTACAGGGCCGGTGCCCGCAATCGCCCGCCCGCCCTGCGCCGGACCGGTGGGGCTCGGCCCGGTAGCGTCGCCCTTCGGTCCGGGACCTCGAGGTGGTTCACAACTCATGAAGGCTGTGCAGGACGTGCATGTCTGCCGGTTCTGCCGCTCCGCCCGCGGCACTCTTGTGATGGATCTCGGAGATCAACCGCCGAGCGAGCTGTTCCCACCCCTCGACGCGCCGGGTCCCGATCCCGTTTTCCCGTTGCGGCTGTGGATGTGCGGCGAATGCGGGCTCGCCCAGCTGCCTGACGACATGGACGTGCCGGAGGACCCACAGGGCGTTCAGCCCGAGGCGCTCACCCGGCAGGCCGCCGACGCCGTGGCCCAGCTCGTGCAGGCCCGGCTGCTGCCCACAGTCGGCACCGTCGCCGAGTTCCCCAGCCCGCACGGGGGCAGCTGGCTACCGCTGCTTGCCGAGCACGGGCTCGTGCCGGCCACGGCGGCGAAGCCTGCCGACGTGGTGGTCGACTGTTCCTTCGGCCTGATGCACGCCCACGACCAGGCTGCTGCGATGGCCGAACGGGCTGCGGCGGTAGCGCCGGGTGGCCTGCTCCTCGTCCAGTTCCAGTCGCTCGCGTCGATCGTGGAGCAGCGGGAGTGGAACGCCGTCCGGCACGGGCACTTCGCCTACTACTCGGTGCCGGCGATGCGCACGATGATGGCCGAGGTTGGGCTCGCCGCCTTCGCCGCGTTCTGGTTCCCGCTGTACGGGGGCACGGTGCTGATGGCGGGCCGAACCGGTGCCGAGCCGGAGGAGTCGCTCGAGACCCTCACGAGGCAGGAGATCGCCACCGGCGTGCTCGACGCGGCCGCGGTGGCCGCTCTCGACGACGTGGTCCGGATCGGC
>DASYES010000443.1:0-8390 GCA_036498885.1 Pseudonocardia sp. | reverse complement strand
CGCCCTCGATGCGGGCTCGGCCGAGGACTCGCCGGAGCCTGCTGACGAGTGCGGCGATGTTGCGGTCCGCGCGCTCGGGCGGGTCGGTGTCCCAGAGCGTGTCGACGATGGCGCTGACGGAGACGAACTCGCCGGCACGTTCGGCCAGCACGGCGAGCGTCCGTCGAGCCTTGCCGACGGGAACCGGCGCTTCGAGCGCACCGTCGACGGTGAACGGCCCGATCAGGCGCATCCGTATGTGGGCCTGGGTCACGAAGGGACTCTACCGCTCGTAGAGGGAGCAAATGATCCGTGTCTACTATAGTAAATGGACCGTGTTCCATGATGTAAACGTCGGGGTGCAGCCCCGACCCCAGGAGGGCAGCGTTCATGACGAAGACGGCGGTCGTCGCGCTCGGCGGCAACGCCATCACCCGTCCCGGACAGGAGGGGACGTACGCGGAGCAGACCGACAATGTCCGGGCGATGGCCGATGCGGTCTGCCGGCTGCGGGCCGACGGGTGGTCGGTGGTGCTCGTCCACGGCAACGGCCCGCAGGTGGGCAACCTTGCGATCCAGCAGGAGGAGGGCGCGCACCGGGTCCCGGTGATGCCTCTGTTCCTCCTAGGTGCGATGACCGAGGGGCACATCGGCTGCCTGCTCGGCCTGGCCCTGCGGGAGGCGGGCGGTCCGGCGGCGCCGAGCGTGGTCTCCGTGGTCACGCACGTCGTCGTGGACCCCGGCGACGCCGCGTTCATCCGGCCGACCAAGCCGATCGGCCCGTTCTTCGACGCCGAGCAGGCCCGCCGTCACGTGGCCGAGCGTGGGTGGGATGTGGGTGAGGACGCGGGCCGCGGCTACCGCAGGCTTGTGGCCTCCCCGTACCCACTGGAGATCGTCGAGCTCGATGCGGTTCGCGCCCTGATCGAGGCGGGTGTCGTCGTGGTGGCCGCCGGCGGGGGCGGCGTGCCCGTCGTCGCCGACGGCGTCGGCTATCGCGGTGTCGACGCCGTGATCGACAAGGACCTTGCCGCCCAGCGGCTGGCGAACGCGCTGGGTGCCGAGGCGCTCGTGCTGGTCACCGACGTGCCGCAGGTGATGCTCGACTACGGCACGGATCGGGCCCGCGGGATCGGTGAGATCACCGTCGACGAGGCACAGGCGTACGCCGATGACCACCAGTTCCCCGAAGGGAGCATGGGCCCGAAGATCCGTGCCGCCATCCAGTTCCTCCGCGAAGGGGGCCGCACCGTTGTGATCAGCGATACCGAGCGGGCCCCGATCTCGCTCGAGCGCGGTGCCGGCGCCGACTCCGTGGGCACCCGCATCGTCGCCGTCGACCTCCACATGGGAGCCGCATCGTGAGTATCGATCTCACCCACCGCGTCGCGCTCTTGCGCGACACCTACGTCGACTCGGTCATCCAGCTGTCCGGCACGCGGGCGATGCGAGAGGTCGAGGGCGTTGACTGGGCCGCCGCAGCCATGGCGACGCCGGCGAACCTGGAGACTCTCGCCGCGGAGGGCTTCCACCTCGCGGAGATCGGTGCGGCGGGCGCCAATGATCTGTTCCTCGCCGTGCGTGCGGAGTCCGACGACGCTGCCGCCGCCGCCCACGAGGCGGGTGAGGCCGCGATGCTCGCGCCGAGGGCGAGCACGGAGGGACCATCCGAGCGGCCGATCCGCACTCTGGGCGAGGCGCTCGAGAGAGCACCCGACACCAACGTCGCCGTGGTCTCGGTTCCGGGGGACTACGCCGCCCTCGAGGCGCACAAGGCTCTCTCCGCCGGGCTCGACGTCCTGCTGTTCAGCGACAACGTGTCCATCGAGGACGAGATCGCGCTCAAGAACCGCGCTGCCCGCCTGGGCCGGCTGGTGATGGGCCCGGGCGCGGGCACGGCCATGCTGGGCCACACCTGCCTCGGATTCGCGAACGTCGTGCGGCCTGGCCGCGTCGCGGTGGTCGCTGCGGCCGGGACCGGCGCACAGGAGGCCGCGAGCCTTGTCGACCGCTGGGGTGTGGGGGTCTCCCACGTGATCGGGCTCGGCGGCCGCGACCTCACCTCCGCGATCGGCGGTCGCATGGCGTTGTCCGCAGTGCGAGGCCTGGTTGCGGACGAGGACACCGACGTCATCCTGCTCGTCTCCAAGCCCCCTGCGGTCGAGGTGGCGCGCGAGGTCGTCGAGGCTGCCGCCGGCAAGCAACTGGTCGCTGCCCTCATCGGCGTTCCTGACGACTTCGAGGCACCCGAAGGGGTCGTCGTCACCCGCACGCTCGAGGCAGGCGCGATCGCCGCCGTCGCCGCCGCCGGCGGGCAGGCCGCCGACGTGACGGAGCGACTCGTCGAACGGGTACGCGAGCGCGGCGTGGCCCTGGCGTCCGAGCGCACGCTGGTCCGCGGGCTCTTCTCGGGCGGCACCCTCTGCTACGAGTCTCTGGTCGTCCTGGCCGATGTGCTGGGGCCGGTGTACTCGAACACCCCGATCGACAAGTCACTCGGGCTGCCCGCCCCCGCGGGCGCCCACACCTGCCTCGATCTGGGAGAGGAGGAATACACGAAGGGGCGCCCGCACCCGATGATCGATCCCGAGGCGCGCATCGCGCTGCTGCGGGAGCAGGCCGCCGACCCCACGGTCGCGGCAATCCTCCTCGACGTCGTCCTGGGCTACGGCGCCCACCCCGACCCGGCCGCTGAACTCGCGCCCGTCTGCGCCGAGATCATGGCCGACGGCGGCCCGCAGGTCATCACCTACGTGCTCGGGACCGACCGGGACCCGCAGGGCTACGCCGAACAGAAACAGGCGTTCTCCCGCGTCGGCTGCATCGTCACAGAGACCGCGGCCCGCGCGTCGCTCGCCGCGGCCGCGCTGGCCGCCCGCAAGCCCGAGCTCGCGGCGACGCCGCTGTGAGCGGGCCTGGCCGGGGCCTGGCCCTCGTCACGTATTCGACCAGGCCGCGCGGCGGTGTCGTGCACACGCTCAGCCTTGCCGAGGAGCTGCACCGCCAGGGCGTCGCGGTACACCTGGTGGCCCTCGGCGATCCCACGGTCGGCCTGTTCCGGCCGACCGCCGTGCCGCACACAGTGCTCGCGGGGCCGTCGAAGACCGGCACGACGCTGGACGAGCGCGTCTTCACCTCGATCGACACGCTCGCCGGCGGGCTGGCCGACATCGCCGGTCGTTTCGACATCCTGCACACCCAGGACTGCATTGCGGCGCGCGCCGCCGCGCGAGTACGCGATGCTGGTGCCCCTGTCACCGTCGTCCGCACGGTGCATCACGTCGACGATTTCACCACCGAAGCCCTGATCGCCTGTCAGCGTCAGGCGATCGTGGAACCCGACAGGGTGCTCGTCGTGAGCGAGCAATGGCGCGCGATCCTGCGCGACGAGTACGGCCGCGATGCGCAGGTCGTGCCCAATGGGGTCGACCTCGACAGGTTTCCGGAGCCGCCGGGACATGTGCGGGCCGAGCTGCGCGAGCGCGTCGGGGCCCGGAACAGCCGCTTCGTCTTCCTCTCGGTGGGCGGGGTCGAACCGCGCAAGGGCAGCGTGCATGCGTTCCGCGCGCTCGCCCGGCTCAAGAGCGACGGTGTGAACGCGGTGCTCGCCATCGTCGGCGGGCATTCGTACCAGGACTACACCGCCTACCGGGACGCCGCACTGGCGATGCTGCCGCAGCTGGGCCTGGTCCTCGGTGAGGACGTCGTCCTGCTCGGCACGGTCAGCGAGGCCGAGCTCGCCGGCTGGTTCCACAGCGCCGATGCGTTGGCCTTCCCTTCGATCAAGGAGGGCTGGGGCCTGGTTGTCCTCGAGGCCATGGCTGCCGGTCTGCCGGTGGTCGCGAGCGACTTGCCGGTCTTCCGGGAGTACCTGGTCGACGGAGAGACCGCACTGCTGCCCCCGGTCGGCGACGACGCCGCGCTCGCCCGCGCGATGCGCTCGCTGGTGCACGACGGCGACCTCCGGGATCGCCTGCGTGGTGCCGCAAGGGAGCTGCTGCCACGGTTCACATGGGCGTCCAGCGCCCGCCGGCACCAGGAGCTCTACGCCGAGATCCGCGCAGGCCGCCGAGCGGCCTGACCAGCTCCGGGCCCGCCCCACGAAAGCCGCCGCGGCCGCTCCTGATCACCAGGAACGGCCGCGGCGGCGTATCGGGCGTGGATCAATGTCCGTGATCGTGGGGATGGTCGTGGTCCCCGTGGTCGTATCCCGCGGGTCGTCCGGCGAGCGCTTTCGCACGGTCGGTGACCTCGTCGGTGAAGACGGTCCCGTCGACGGCGAGGACGTCCTCCAGAGCCCCGAGCCAGTGCTGGTAGTAGTTCCAGCACTCGCCCTCCGGGTGGCCGTTCTCCCAGGCGCCGATGCGGGCGATCAGGGCGGCCCGGAACTGCAGCCAGTCGAACATCCCCGATTCGTAGAGGCTGACCGCCATGCCGAACGCCCGGCTCTCCCACGGCTCGGCGAAGACGAGTTCGCCGTTGATCCGCGGTGGCGCGGCCTGGCCGTCAATGGCGAGGGGAGCGGTCATGCCGCCTCCGTCCCCGGGCCGTGCACTTTGGCCACCCCGACCATGGCGTCACGGGTGACCAGTCCGACGAGCTGCTCCTCGGAGAGATCGTCGGTGCCCGCCGGCCGCTCGGGCAGCACGAGCCAACGCACCTCGCTGCTCGAGTCACGGACGACGATCTCGACGTCGGCGGGGAGGTCGAGCCCCATCTCGGCGAGGACCCTGCGCGGCTCCTTGACGACGCGGGCCCGATAGGCCGGATCCTTGTACCAGGACGGCGGCAGTCCCAGCACCGGCCACGGGTAGCAGGAGCACAGCGTGCAGACCACGACGTTGTGCCGGTCCGTGGTGTTCTCCACGACGACGATGTGTTCGCCCTGTGGCCCGGAGAACCCGAGCTCCTTGATCGCGGCGGTGCCGTCGGCGAGCAGCCGCCGCTTGTACTCGGCATCGGTCCAGGCCTTGGCGACGACCTTGGCCCCGTTCAGCGGTCCGACGCTGGTCTCGTAGGTGGAGATGAACTTGTCCATGACCGTGGGGTCGACGAGGCTCCGTTCGGTGAGCAGTTGCTCGAGTGCCTCGGTGCGGAGGGCGGGGGAGATCCGCCCGCTCGGTTCGGCGGTGCTCATGTTGCGTTCTCCAGGTAGCTCTCGAACATCTCGATGGTGAGCGTGAACGGCTCCGCGTCGGCGCCCCACAACTCGCGCGATTCGAAGCGCACGGAGTAGACGTGCTGGGCGTTCTCACCCCGGAAATGGGCGTGGGTGTCGGGTAGCAGGGCGGCGGGCTGCACGATCTCGACGACCCCGGTGTGGCCCCGCACGTAACGCGGCAGCCGGGTGTGGCCGGCGGGGGCCATGTCCTTGGCACGGACCCGGTCGCCGACGGTGAAGGCCGGGTCGACGTCGACCGCGCGCAGGGAGCCGGCCGCGGTCGGCGCGTAGTCCGGCTTGTTCGGCTCGGGGACCGGGGGTTCCTCGACGTGCTCTCCGCGCAGCTTGCGGGCCCGGGCGTCGATGGCGCCGGGAGCGAGGATCGCGCTGTCGGCGAGCATCAGCTCGGCGGCGTTGAGCCATCGGCCGTAGTACCCGTCGTCGAGGTAGGCGGAGCGGTCGAGGCGCTCGAGTGCGTGGCGGAACGCGTCGAGGTTCTGCCCGGACACGCGCCCCATGGTCAGCAGGGTCAGCGCGAAGGCCCGGCCTTCCCAGGGCTCGGCGAAGACCGGCTCGCCCTTGGCAGGAGCGCGGACCGCCCCCCAGCCGTCCGTGCCGCCCATGTCAGCGATCCCGTCCATGGCACCATCCCCCCAGCGTCTACTATCAAAGATTAGTGTTGATGATAGTAGATAGATCGGCGCGTGGTCGGTCGCCGTTCCATGCGAGCCCCGCCCGGATCCCGGCCAACAGCGCGGTCCCGGAGCTGGCGCCGATCGCGGCCAGGCGCGCGCACGCCGGCACCGTGGCGTCCGCGCCGTGCCGGACGAGGGCGTGCAGGACGTCATGGGCCGGGGCGATGCACTGCCCGCGGGCGGCCCAGGTGAGGAATCCGGCGGCGATGTCGCCGGTGCGCACCGCGGATACCGCTGCCAGCAGGGCCGGCTCCGAGTCGATCCCGGCGCGCGCCCTCGCGACGAGCAGCAGTCCGGCGAGCACGTCGTCGCCGGCCGGGGTGAGCCCTGGCCCGCGGCCACCGAGGCGGGCGGCCTCCTGCGGCACCTGGGCCGGGTTGATCGCAGCGGCCAGCATGGCCGCTGGCGGTGTCGTGCCGAACCATCGCCGCGCCGTCAGTGACACGGACCAGCCTGCGCCGCGGACGGTCCGGCCGTCGGTGCGGACGCGGTCGCCGGGGTGGCAGTGCGGCAGTGCCTCGAGCCGCAGGTGTAGCGGCCCGGGCGGGGCAAGGCGGCTGGTCAGAGCGCACAGGCCACCGGGCAGCCGGAGGTAGACCGCCTTGCGGTGGACGGCCAGTACCCGGCCGCAGGCGGCCTCACCCAGGACGAGGTCGGCGGCGGCGCCGATGTCGAGAGCGCGCACGGATAGCGGTCAGCGGGTCCGCGCGGCGAGCTCCTGAAGCGCGGCGGCGAAGCAGGCGGTGGGGGCGGCGGCGACGCCGGCGCCGATCTGCCCGATGCCGGTGCTGCTGTGCAGGATCCCCGTCGTGACCTTCGGGGTGATACCCAGCTCGACCACCTTGCGCACGTCCACCCCCAGCGGGGTGCCCGCGAAGCCCATGGGTGGGAGCGTGAACCTGCTGCTCGTGCCCGCGCAGATGGCGCGGAAGCCCTCGGTTGCGGCGGCGGCGTCCGCCATGGTGCCACCGAGGAACGCCGCCACGGCCGCCGAGCCGCCCGCCGCGGGACCGCCCATGCCGGTGAGCTCGAGGACGGCGCTGTCGCCGATGTCGCCCGCGGCATCCTCCGGTCCGTATCCGGAGTAGTAGAGCGCCTCCCCCACGGGCGGCGCGTCGGTGATGTGCCAGGTCGGTGAGCCCGCCAGCTTGATCCCGAAGGTCGTGCCGTTGCGCGACATCGTCGTCACGATGCTCGCGCCCTGTACCTGCTCGGCCCACAGTTGCAGGGACTTGGCTGCGGCCATCGCCAGGTTGAGGAAGAACAGGTGGTTCCCGGCGAGGTAGGTACTGAACCCACCCCGCGCGGCGTCCGGCAGAGCCGCGATGTGCGGCAGCCACTGGCGGGTCAGCAGGTTGGTGGCGGCCTGCGTGCGCATGTGCAGGTCGTCGCCCATGGTGATGCCTTGCGCGGCGATCGCGAGAATGTCGAGCGGACCAGCGGCCTCCACGATCCGGCGCAGCGACGGTCCGGCGACCTCGGCCAGGAAACGCAGGCGCGCGACCGCTCTCTCGGTGTCGCGGCCGAACCACGCGACCTCGCCCGGACCTTGGTTCACCGAGGAGTAAGCCCGAGTGCCGCCTTCGCGGTTCTCCACAACGAGCGCGGGCTGCGACGGTCCGACGGCACTCGCCATCGGCACCACGGTGTCGTGGTGATTCGCGGCGTCCAGCGCGATCTCGCCGCGCTGCAGGAGCTCGTCGGCCCCGCCCACGTCCGCGGCCCAGCCTTCGGCGACCACGGCCGCGCGCATCGAGCGGCGCAGCGGGTCGCAGTGCTCGGCGTAGGTCAGCGGCGGCCCGCAGTGCAGCAGCATCCGCCCCTCGACACCGGGGACCGCCTCGCCGATCGTGGACACCGAGGTGAGTTGTGGGACGCCCTCGTTGAGACGTCGCACGACCTCGGTGTTCGCGTCGTCGATGCCGCGTCCTGCGTCGCCGTAGAGGTGGCACAGCGCGCGCACGGCGTCGAGGTCCCCGCCGGCTGGGATCCGCCAGTCGACGTGCTGCACCGGGCGACCCTGGTCGCGGATCGCGTCGGCGAACATCGGCAGTCCGACGTTGACCACCGCCACCTCGTCCGGCAGTACCAGCTGCGTCATCGGGCCGTTCCTCCTCGCAGAACTGATCGGAAAGTAAACGTCGTAGACACTATAGGAAACAGAACGTGGCGTAGGGGGCGAGGGCCCGAGGTGAGCCGCGCGTCCACCGCTCTTAGGAGGCCGACGACGGTGACGTCGAGGGTGTCGCCGCAGCTGGCCAGGTCCGTGGCGAGGGCAAAGACGAGCTCGCGGGTCCTGAGGTGTAGCCCTCGGCGCGCAGGACGGTGGCCTCGGTCCGGAAGTTGGGGACGGTGGTTGGTGGTCATGGCGGGTCTCCCTGCCGGTGGTGGTTGGCGGTCACCCGCACCCCCGGAATCCCTCAGGCGAGCGAGGTGTGGGCCGGGGGTGGGGGTCGTCGTCAGCAACCGAGGGATGGCTCATCTGTTGTCGGTAGGTGCGCGAGGGTGCTGGAGTCCGCGGGCTGTTCCGCTGCTGCCGCCGCGACGTCTGCGAA
>DASYES010000442.1:0-4418 GCA_036498885.1 Pseudonocardia sp. | reverse complement strand
CACGCAGTGGAAGCAGGCCGGCGACCGGTTCAAGGCGATCCTCGACGAGTGGCGCTCGATCCGCGGCATCGACCGCAAGACCGACGAGCAGCTGTGGAAGCGGTTCTCGAAGGCCCGCGAGTCGTTCAACCGTCGCCGCGGGTCGCACTTCGCCGACCTCGATCGCCAGCGCGCGTCGGCAAAGGCCCGCAAGGAGGAGTTGGTCGTCGAGGCGGAGAAGCTCACCGACTCCGACGACTGGGGGCCCACCGCCGCTCGCTTCCGCGACCTCATGGCCGAGTGGAAGGCGGCAGGTCGCGCGCAGAAGGACGCCGACGACGCGCTGTGGCAGCGGTTCCGCACCGCGCAGGACGCGTTCTTCGCGCGCCGGTCCGGCACCTTCGCCGAGCGGGATGCCGAGTTCTCCGCCAACGCTGAGGCGAAGCGGGCCCTGCTCGCCGAGGCCGAGAAGATCGACGTGTCGGACCCGGGCGGAGCCCGCGCCGCGCTGCGGCGCATCCAGGAGCGCTGGGAGGAGATCGGCAAGGTTCCTCGCGACGACATCCGGCCGCTCGAGGCCGGCCTGCGGGCCGTCGAGGAGAGGGTGCGCGATGCCGCCGATCGGCAGTGGCGACGCACCGATCCCGAGGCCGAGGCACGGGTGGCTCAGTTCCGCGAGCGGGTGGCCCAGTTCGAGGCGCAGGCGGAGAAGGCCCAGGCGGCCGGCGACGCCCGGCGCGCCGAGCAGGCCCGCAGCCAGGCCGAGCAGTGGCGCGAGTGGCTCACCACCGCGGAGCAGGCGGTGCGGCAGCGCTGACGGACGCCCGGGGGGCCGTGCGCTCCCCGGGCCACCGGGCCGGCCGATGGGTCAGCGACGTCCGGCGATGCGCACCCAGCACACGGCGAGCGTCACCACGGCGAGCACTGCCAGTACGAGCCCCACGCCAGGCCCGGTGGCGCCCACCGGCGCTCCGACCTGGCGAGACCAGATCGCCCACACGCCGGTGACCACGGAGATCCCGCAGCCCACCGCGGCCAGCCAGGCCAGTGCCCACCACCGGGTGGCGAGCGCCAGCGCCGAGACGACCAGGCCGAAGCCGAGCGAGGTGTAGGCGAACAGGCGCGGCAGCACCCCGAGCCGGGGCTCGAGGCCCGCGAGCACCTCCCAGCCTCGGATCGACCCGGTCCACGGCAACATCAGCGCCCCGATCAGCACGAGTATCGCGATCGACACGGCCAGCGCGGTGGGGCCTGGGTCGATCTGACGCTCGATGCGCCGGCCCGCCCGGTCCAGCTCCTCATCGAGAGCCGCCAGCTCTTCGGGAACCTTCCGCTCTTTCATCGCTCTTCCTCCCTCGCCGCTCGATGGCCGCGCCTGGTCAGCTCGTGCGTCGTTCACGTGCGGGTACCGCATCCGGGTGCGGCCGGAACCGGTTCCGGGGCGCCGAAGACCGGCAGGCCGAGCGTCGTGGGGGCGCCGCCGGGACGGGTGCCCGCATCGTGCGCGTCGCCGGCACGCGTTCGCCGGTGGGACACCACAGGACCGTCGGCCACCAGGTGGTGCGGTGCCCCGTACCCGACGGTGACCTCGACGACGTCGCCGGGTCGGATCGTGGCGGAGCCCGCCTCGCCCGGGGCGAAGTGCACCAGCCGCCCGTCACGGGCGCGGCCGCTCATCCGGCGGGTCGCACCGTCCTTGCGTCCCTCGCCCTTCGACACCAGTACCTCGACGATCTGGCCCTCGAACGCCCGGTTGGCCGCCCAGGAGATCGCCTCCTGCAGGGCGACGAGCCGCTCGTACCGCTCCTGCACGACGGCTTTGGGCAGCTGGTCGGGCAGCGTGGCGGCCGGTGTACCGGGCCGCGGCGAGTACTGGAAGGTGAATGCGTTGGCGAACTTCGCTTCGCGAACGACGTCGAGGGTGGCCTCGAAGTCGGCATCGGTCTCGCCGGGGAACCCGACGATGATGTCGGTGCTGATCGCCGCGTGCGGGATCGCGGCCCGCACGTCGTCGATGATCGACATGTAGCGCGCCGACCGGTACGAGCGGCGCATCCGTCGCAGCACGTCGTCCGAGCCGGACTGCAGGGGCATGTGCAGCTGCGGGCACACGTTGGGCGTCTCGGCCATCGCGGCGATCACGTCGGAGGTGAAGTCGCGGGGGTGCGGAGACGTGAACCGCACCCGCTCGAGGCCTTCCACGTCGCCGCAGGCCCGCAACAGCTTCGCGAAGGCGCCCCGGTCGCCGAACTCGGCACCGTAGGAGTTGACGTTCTGCCCCAGCAGGGTCACCTCGAGCACGCCGTCGGCCGCGAGCGCGGAGACCTCGGCCAGCACGTCGCCCGGCCTGCGGTCCTTCTCCTTGCCCCGTAGCGACGGGACGATGCAGAAGGTGCACGTGTTGTTGCAGCCGACCGAGATCGACACCCATCCGGCATAGGCGGACTCCCGCCTGCTCGGCAGCGTGGACGGGAAGACCTCGAGCGACTCGGCGATCTCGACCTGCGCGATGGCGTTGTGCCGCGCCCGCTCCAGCAGGACGGGCAGGGCGTGCACGTTGTGCGTGCCGAACACGACGTCGACCCACGGAGCGCGGCGGACGATCTCGGAGCGGTCCTTCTGCGCGAGGCAGCCCCCGACCGCGATCTGCATGCCGGGCCGGGCGTTCTTCACCGGGCGGAGGTGGCCGAGGTTGCCGTAGAGCCGGTTGTCGGCGTTCTCGCGGACAGCACAGGTGTTGAACACGACGACGTCGGCCTCGTCCGAGTCGGACTTCGTGTACCCCGCTGCCTCGAGCAGCCCGGCCATCCGCTCGGAGTCGTGCACGTTCATCTGGCACCCGTACGTGCGGATGGTGTAGCTACGGCTCACGGATTGAGGGTAGGCCGCCGCCGGGCGGTCGACCGCATCGGCCGGGCACGGCAGGATGCCCCCGTGGCGGGCGGGGGCGACGTGGACCGGCGTTCCGTGCTGCGATGGCTCGGCGCGCTCGGCCTGCTGAGCACGCTTCCCGCCTGCTCGTCGCCCTACGCCGGTACTCGGCTGACCCTCGCGACGGGTGGCACCCAGGGCGTCTACTTCGCGCTCGGCAACGCACTCGCGGGCGCGTGGCAGCAGAAGCTGAGGCTCGAGACCCGACCCGGTGTGCTCTCGACGGCCGGCTCGGTGGACAACCTGCGGCTCCTCGCCGCGGGGGCGGCCGACGTGGTGTTCAGCCAGGTGGACACGGCCGCCGACCAGCTGGAACGGTCCACACCGGGTGATCCGCGTGCCCCGCGCGCGCTCGCCCGGATCTATGACGACGTCGTGCACGTCGTGGTCAGGGCCGACTCGCCGGCCGGCACGCTCGCCGGTCTGCGGGGAGCCAGGGTCTCGCTCGGCGCCCGTGACTCGGGTGTGTACGTGATCGCCACGCGTCTGCTGGGCGTGGCCGGGCTGGTCCCGGACACCGATCTGCACGCCGAGCAGCTCGGGATCAACGAGTCGGTGGCCGCCCTGGAGAACGGCACGATCGACGCGTTCTTCTGGTCGGGCGGACTGCCCACCGAGGGGATCAGCCAGCTCTCGCAGGCGCTGCCGATCCGGCTGCTCGACCTCGAGGACGTGATCACGCGGGTGCGCGAGGCCTATCCCGCGTACGCACCCGGCACCGTCCCGGCCACGACCTACGGCATCCCCGCGCCCGTCACCACACTGCTCGTGCGCAACTTCCTGCTGGTCGCGGCCGCGATGCCGGACGACCTGGCGAACGCGCTCGTGAGAGGGCTGTTCGAGGCGCAGCCGGACCTTGCTGTGGCGAGCCCGGCCGCTCTCACCATCGATCCCCGCGCCGCCATCGGCACCCAGCCGGTGCCGTTGCACCCGGGCGCGGAGCGGTTCTTCCGGATGACGAAGGCCATCTGACCTGGTGTCGAGGACGCTAGCCGCCCACAGGGTCCCCGGGTTCCTCCGGGGGCACCCGGCGCAGCCGCGCGATCACCTGCAGGCCACCGCCCGCGGGGAGTTCCAGCTCCAGCCCGCCCCCGGCCAGCTCGACGGTGCGGGCGGCGATCGCCAGCCCCAGCCCGGAGCCCTCGACGTTGCTCTGGCCCGGGCTGCGCCAGAACCGGTCGGTCGCCCGCTCCAGCTCGTCCGGTCCGAGGCCGGGGCCGGTGTCCCGCACCGCGATCTCGACGTGGGAGGGGGTCTCCGCGGTGCGCACGGTGATCGCGCCGCCCGGGGGTGAGAACTTCACCGCGTTGTCCAGCACGGCATCGAGCACCGTCTCGATCGCCCCGATCGGCGCGGCTGCCCGCAGCCCGTGCTCTCCACAGCGGACGAGCCGCAGGCCGGTGTGCTCCGCCAACGGGCGCCAGGCCTCCACCCGATCCGCCACGGCAGGGTCCACCTCGACGACCACCACGGGCGCGGTCCGTTCGGCCCGCGCCAGCGCCAGCAAC
>DASYES010000441.1:0-3090 GCA_036498885.1 Pseudonocardia sp. | reverse complement strand
CGCCAAGAAGCTGCTGGCGGCCGACGGCCTGCCCATCGGCGACCTCGTGGTGCTCCGGCCCGGCAATGCCAACCTCACACCCGAGCAGCGCGACCGCTTGGGGCTGCCGGTGTTCGTGAAGCCCGCCAGGGCCGGGTCGTCGGTGGGGATCACGCGGGTCACCGACTGGACCGACCTGCCCGACGCGATCGCCACGGCCCGCGAGCACGACCCGAAGGTACTGGTGGAGGCGGCGATCGCGGGCCGGGAGGTCGAGGTCGCCGTCCTGGAGTTCCCGGACGGCACAGTGCGGGCGAGCGTGCCCGCCGAGATCCGGATCGTCGGCACCGGTGCAGGCGGCTCCACTCCCGAGTTCTACGACTTCGAGGCCAAGTACCTCGACGACGTCTGCGAGTTCGACATCCCCGCCAAGCTGGGCGACGCGGAGTCCGAGCGGCTTCGGGAGCTGGCGGTGGCCGCCTTCCGGGCGCTCGACGGCCAGGGTCTGGCGCGTGTCGACTTCTTCGTCGGGCCGAACGGAGAGGTCACCGTCAACGAGGTGAACACCATGCCCGGGTTCACGTCGATCTCGATGTTCCCCAAGGCGTGGGCGGTGACCGGCCTCGACTACCCGACGCTGCTCACCACGCTCCTGGAAACGGCGCTCGCGCGCGGCACCGGCCTGCGCTGACTCAGACCCCGGTGATCGTCCGCCAGATGAGGAAGCCGTTCAGGAGGATGATCACCGCCGCGGCGATCCCGGCAACCGTGGTGGTGAGCCGCCGGTTGACGAGCTCGGCCATGATGTCGCGCCTGCGGGTGAGCAGTACCAGCGGCACCAGCGCGAATGGGATGCCGAACGACAGCACCACCTGGGAGAGCACCAGCGCCTGGGTGGGGTCCACGCCTATGCCCAGCACCACGAGCGCGGGGGCGAGGGTGAGGAGCCTGCGCAGCAGGAGCGGGATCCGGCGCTGGATGAACCCCTGCATCACCACCTGCCCCGCATAGGTGCCCACCCCGGACGAGGCGAAGCCCGAGGCCAGCAGGGCCAGTGCGAACGCGAACGCGGCGGGCTGGTCGAGTACCCGGGCGAGGCCCGCGTAGACGCCCTCCAGGGTGTCGGTGTCCCGCACGCCGCTGCCGAAGAACAGCGCCGCGGAGATCACCAGCATGGACGCGTTGACCAGCCCGGCCAACCCCATCCCGATGAGGACGTCGATCTGCTGGTAGCGGAGCAGGAAGCGCCGTTCGCTCACGGTGGTGGCCGGAATGCGGGTGTTGGTGAGCGCGGAGTGCAGGTAGATGACGTGGGGCATCACGGTGGCCCCGAGGATCCCCGTGGCCAGTAGCAGGCTGTCGGTGCCCTCGAAACGAGGGACGAGCCCGGCGGCGGCAGCGCTGGGGTCGACGCCGATGCGCAGCACCGTGCTGAGGAACCCGAGCAGGATGACGCCGAAGAGGCCCGCGATGGCCAGCTCGAACGGCCGGTAGCCGCGGCCCTGGAGGCCGAGCAGCGCGAACGCGACGATCCCGGTGATCACCCCGCCGGTGAGCAGCGGGATCCCGAACAGCAGGTGCAGCGCGATCGCGCCGCCGATCACCTCGGCCAGGTCGGTGGCGATGGCCACGAGCTCGGCCTGCACCCACATCACACGGGTCACCGGCCGTGGGAACCGCTCGCGGCACATCTCCGGCAGGTTGCGCCCGGTGGCCAGCCCGAGCTTGGCCGAGAGCGTCTGGATGAGCATCGCGAGCAGGTTCGCGGCGACGATCACCCACAGCAGCAGATAGCCGAACTGGGCCCCGGCCGAGAAGTTCGTGGCGAAGTTGCCGGGGTCGACGTAGGCGATCGCGGCGACGATCGCCGGGCCGAAGAACGCCAGCCGGCCCCGCACTCTGCCGCGGGCCCGCAGCTCCTCGATGGTGGACGGGGCGGGCTGGGTGGCCGTCACGGCTGCGGCACTTCGACGATGGGCGCCTCGTCGACGATGTGGCCGTGCACCAACCGCGTGAGCGGGTCGCCGAGGGGATGACGCTCCTCGCCGATCCGCACCCAGCGCGGACCCCCGAACGGGGCCTGTTCCTCGACGCCGACGACGGCACCGGGCACGACCCCGAGGTCGCCGAGGTAACGCAGCGCCGCGCTGTCGCGGTCGGAGACGCGTTCGACGAGGAACCGCCTGCCGGCCGGCACGCCGGCCAGCGCCTGGCCCCAGTTCTCCTCGTGCGGCCCGTCACGCGGCGGGATGGGGTCGCCGTGGGGGTCGTGGGTGGGGTGGCCGAGAAAGGCGTCGATGCGCTCCTCGAGCCGGTCGGACAGGGCGTGTTCCAGCAGTTCAGCCTCGGCGTGCACCTCGTCCCACGGCACGCCGAGCGTGCGGGCGAGGAAAGTCTCGAGCAGTCGGTGGCGACGCACCACGCGCAGTGCAGCGCGTTCCCCGCTGGCGGTGAGCTGAAGTGACCGGTGGTCCGGCCGGGTGATCAGCTCGCCGTCCTCCAGGCGCTTGACCATGGAGGAGACCGACGGGGACGAGACGTGCAGCTCGTGGGCCAGCTGGCCGGTGGTGACCGGGCCCTCGCGGTGGGCGAGGTTGTATATCGCCTTGAGGTAGTCCTCGGTGGCGCGCGACATAGTCACCATGAAGAACGATGGTAGATGCGGCTAACAACTCTCGCTAGCGCGCTTTCACGGGCACGGCCGGCAGCTCTCCACTGATCACGTCGGACAGCTGCTGGAGGGGACCGCTGCCGGAGTCGACCGGTTCGGTCACCACCACGTAGACCGGACGATCCACGGCCACGTAGGTGACGACCTCGGGGTTCGGTGCGTCGTCGGAGAGCTGCAGCCACTGCACGCCGTTGATCTGCAGGAGCGCCGAGGCCGGGTTCAGCTCGGACGGGCGCGGAAGGCCGCAGCGCAGCACCACGGGCTGTGGCGCGGCCGCCCATGCATGCACGCTGGGCTGCGCGGGCTCGGCCTGCGGGCGGGTCGGCAATGTGCCGTCGCCTGACGACAGGCCGGCCGGGAGCGCAGCCAGCAACGTCGTGCAGTCCGGGCTCGTCGCGTCCGGTGCATCCACCGGCACCACCGCGAGGGGCCCGGTCTGC
>DASYES010000440.1:0-6498 GCA_036498885.1 Pseudonocardia sp. | reverse complement strand
CTGCTACGGCTATCACGCCGACCTCGACTTCCTCGGGCACCTGCACGGACCGGGCACGTTCGCGTGGCGGCTGCAGCTCAGCCAGGTCGACCGGTTGGCCGCGCTGATCGCCGAGCACCTGCCGAGCGACGCCGCGCTCATGGTGACCGGCGACCACGGCATGGTCGCGGTCGACCGGATCTTCGACGCCGACACCGACCCCGTGCTGCAGGAGGGGGTGCTGCTGCTCGGCGGCGACGCCCGCTCCCGGCATGTCTACGTCCGGCCCGGGGCGATCGAGGACGTGATCGCCACCTGGCGGTCGGTGTTGGGGGACAACGCCTGGGTGGTGCCGGGCGACCAGGCCGTCGCGGAAGGCTGGTTCGGTGAGGTCGTGCCACAGCTGCGCGGCCGTATCGGAGATGTCGTCGCCGCGGCGCGGGGCACAGCGGCCGTCATCAGGTCGGTCGCCGAGCCGGTGATCTCCCGGCTGCCCGGCCAGCACGGCTCCCTGACCGTGGAGGAACAACTCGTCCCCCTCCTGGTAGCCCGCACCCCCTGACCCGCCCCCCGCGAGTCGCCCGATTCTTCCCAGCGAGTCGCCCGGTTTCTCCTCGCGAGTTGGCGGCCCACCGCACCTCGGGGCGGGGCCGCTCACGCCAGGTGACCCCTGCCGTCAGGGGTCCAACGAGCGAGGGCGTGCCTCAGCGCCGTCCCCATCGCGGCAAGCAGGCGTTCGCCTTCCTCGGGGGCGGCACCGTGCGGGTCGCCCAGCACGCCGTTCGGGCTGGCCGCAGCGACCCCGCCGCGACGCAGGGTCGGGAGCAGCTCGGCCAACGGCGCGGTGTTGCCGGCCTCCGCCGCCTCCGTCCTGACGAGCGCGGGCGCCAGCGCCAGCAGGATCGACGTCTCGGTGCGTCCCGCATGCGCGTCGCCGCCCCGCGCCGCGCAGCCGAACCACGCCACGTCGCGGCCTTCGTCGCGCAGCTCGAGGACGGCACCGGAGACGGTCGGCAGGTTGCCGCCGTGCCCGTTGACGAAGACCAGTCGCTGCGCCCACCGCTTCGCCGACCGGCCCAGCTCGACGAGCACCGCGTTCAGCGCCGCGTGCCCGATCGACAGCGTGCCCGGGAAGCCCTCGTGCTCCCCGGAGGCGCCGTAGGCGACCGCCGGCGCGACCAGCAGCGACGGGTCCGCAGCCGCGGCCCGGTGGGCGACGGCCGTCGCCACGCGTGCGTCGGTGTCCAGCGGCAGGTGGGGACCGTGTTGCTCCAGCGCGCCCACCGGCACGAGCACGGTGGGTTTCACGTCCGGCGCCAGCTCGGTCCACGTGCGTTCGCCGAGCCGCGGACTCACAGCGCCACCCCCACCCGGTAGCCGTCGAGCACGGCGGCGTGCATCCGGCGCGGAGCCACACAGTCGCCGATCCGGTGCACGGGCACATCATCGCTGCGCAGCGCGGTCCAGAGCTCGTTCTCCGGCACCGGTGGCACGGCGCAGACCACCCAGTCGTAAGCCGCGTCGGAGACGGCGCCGACGGGATGGTGCAGCACGGTCAACCGGACGCCGGACGCGACCGCAGTGGCGCCCAGGACCGCCCTGTCGGTGGAGAGCGCGATGCCGGCCCCGCGCGCCCGGCGGTGGAATCCGGGCATGTCGAGGGTGAGCCCGAGGTCCTGCCCGACGACCATGCCCGGGGTCATGATCTCAACGACGCAGCCCCGCGCTGCCAGCAGCTCACCCACCGACGTGCCGTGATGGAACCCCAGCTCGTCGTAGACCAGGACGGAGCCGGACGGCTCGGCGACACCGCGGAGGACGTCGCGGACGTCGACGACGCGGTCGAGCCCGCGGGCCCACTCGGGCAGCGCCTGCCGGGCGCCGGTGGCGAGCACGACGACGTCGGGCTCCTCCCGTCGGACCGCGGGCAGGTCCACGGTCGTGCCGATGCGCACGTCGACACCGAGCCGCAGGCACTCGGCGAGCAGGTCCTGCACCGCCGCACCGAGCTCCTCCCTGCCCGGCGCCGAGGCAGCATCGGGCACCTGGCCGCCCGTTCGGTCCCGGCGCTCGCACAGCACCACCCGATGCCCCCGCGCGGCCGCCGTCGCCGCAGCCTGCAGGCCGGCCGGCCCACCACCGACCACGAGCACCCGCCGCCCCCGCCGTACGGGCGCCGCGAGCGGGATCCCCTCACGACCCGCGCGCGGGTTGACCACACATCCCAGCCGCATGTTGAGCCCGACCCGACCCGCGCACTCCTGGTTGCACCCCGTGCAGGTGCGGATCCGGCGGGATGCGCGAGCGCGGCCTGCGAAGTCCGGGTCGGCGATCTGCCCGCGGACCACACCGACGAGGTCGCACTCCCCGGCCCGGATCGCGCGTTCGGCCTGTTCCGGGTCGGTGAATCGGCCGACACCGATCACCGGCAGCGACACCGCCGCCCGGATCGCGGACGGCACGGCCTGCGCGTAGCCCGCCGGCACGCCCATCGGAGGCTCGACCAGGTGCAGTGTCGCCGTAGCGACCCCCACCGAGGTGTTGACGTAGTCGATCACCCCGTCGTGATCGAGCAGGCGGGCGGTCTCCACCGCCTCGGCGAGCGAGGTGCCGCCGGGAACGCCCTCGTCGCCGCAGAGGCGGACCCCGAGCACCCGATCCGGGCCGATCGCCTCGCGCACGGCGGCCGCGACCTCGCGGACGATCCGCACCCGGTCGACCAACTGACCGCCGTACCGATCGGTGCGCAGGTTCGTGAGCGGGGAGAGGAACTGCCGCAGGATCGACGCCTGGGAGCACTGCAGCTCCACGCCGTCGTACCCGCCTGCGACGCAGTGTCCGGCGGCGAGCGCGTACGCGGCGACCAGTTCCTGGATCTCCTCGGCGGTGACGGCCTTCGGAACCTCGCGGAACATCGGATCCGGCACCGGCGACGGCGCCCATACGGGGAGCCGGGAGTACATGCCGCAGGACTGCGCGCCGTTGTGGTTGAGCTGCGCCAGCACCGGAACGCCGTGTGCGTGAATCGCCTCGGTGATCCCGCGGTGGGCGGCGATCGCATCAGGATCGGCGCCGTCGATCAGCTTCTCGTAGGGCCGGTCGGCCAGGTGGACGGAGTGCTCCTCGGTGATGATCAGTCCTGCTCCACCTGCCGCCCGGGCTGCGTAGTAGGCGGCATGCCGGGCCGTTGGGCGAGCGTCGCGGGCGGCATTGGTGAGGTGCGCGCAGAAGACGATCCGGTTGCGCAGGGTCAGTGGCCCGAGCTGCAGTGGTGAGAACAGCATCAGGCCGTCACGAAGTCGGCTGCGGCCCGCCGCGCCTCGAGCACGGCTTCGTACACGGTGCGGGGGGCGATGCAGTCGCCTGTGCGTGGCAGATGGGCTCGGGCGGCCCACAGGCCGTCCTCAGGGAGCCGGTGCCCGCAGTCGATCACCGCGGCGCAGTCGATCTCGCGGCGCTCCCCTGTCCAGATGTGCTCCAGCACCGCACGGCCACCGTGCACGCCGCGCAGGAGCGAGTACAGCTCACGCGCCACCCCGGCCCGCCGCAAGCGCGTGTTGGCGGGCACCAGGTCACCTGTGCGGGAGAGCTGGACGCCGGCCACCGCATCCCGGGTGATGATCGCGACGCGGCGCCCCGTCGCGGCCACCTGCTCGGCGACGCCGACGCCCGTCCAGTCACCGATCGGATCGTGCACGACGACGACGCCCGCGGGCAGCCGGGCCAGCGCCGCCTCCGTGGATCCGGCGGCGAGCACGCCGGCCTCGAAGTCGGCCGCGGACAGCACGGGCGCGTCGCTCGCGTAGGGACGCGGTCCCGACCGGGAACCGGTGGCGAGCAGGATGCCGGTGCCGGCGCGCTCGGCGGCGTCCAGCTCCGGGACGTCGGCCTCGACGCCCGTTTCCACCGCGACGCCCAAGCGGATCAGCTCCCGCTCCCACCAGGGCACGAGCACACCCATCCGATCCCGACCACCCACGGCTGCGGCGAGCAGCAGTGCCCCGCCGAGCCGCGCGGCCCGCTCCACCACCCGCACCCGGTGCCCACGCAGCGCCAGCACCCGCGCTGCCTCCATCCCGCCCGGCCCACCCCCCACGACGAGCACCGAGCACCGCGCCCGGCTGGTACGAGTGCGCGAGTCGCCCGTTTTCTCGCCCGAGTCGCCCCCGAACCCCCGCGAGTCGCCCCGATTCTCACCCGAGTCGCCCCCGAACGCTCGCGCGTCGCCGCCTGCCTGCGCGCGGGCCCCGTCGGCCGTCGGAAGACCGTCGAATCGGCCACCGGTGCGGTGGTCCAGCTCCTCGTCGGCCACCATCGCCACGTTCGCCGAGCTGCCCCGGAACACGCGCGAGTCCCCCGCAGACCCAGGCGAGTCACTAGGCAGCACGTCCGGGTCGTCCGTCGACGCGCCCGAACTCGTCGGGTGCCCGCCTGAACCCGAGAGGTGCCCGCCTGCACGCGTGCGCCGCGTGACCGCACCGCTGCTCTGAGCGGCCGGCGCGGCACGACTCGCACGCGAGAAACGGGCGACTCGCGGGGGTGGGGTGGGCGACTCGCGGGCGGGGAACGGGCGACTCGCGGGGGGTGGCACCGGCGGGTCCTCCGTCTCGTGGCCGGCCCGCGGCTCGGCCTCGTCGGAGACGATCGGGTTGCGGGGGTCGCGAACGGCGGAGTGCTGGTTGGACAGGGTGCAGGGCCGGATGCGTTCCGGGGTTCCCGCACGGACGTGTGCGACCAGGTCGGGTTCGGCGATCTGGCTTCGGGTCATCTCGACGAGATCGGCGATGCCCTCGTCGAGCGCCGCCTGCGCGAACACGGGATCGACGACGCTGCCCTGCAGCACCACCGGCACCGCTCCGCCGAGTGCCGAGCGGACGGTGCCGCAGAGCGACCGGTTGAACCCCGGCGGGACGTGCAGATCGGGCCGGGTCGCGAAGACCGACATCCCCGAGCCGCGGACGACCACGAGATAGTCGATCGCCCCGGCCACCGCGAGTGCGGTCGCCACGCCGTGCTCCGGCGTGATCCCGGCCCACGGGGCCAGCTCGTCCGCGCACAACCGCAGGCCGAGGACGCGGTCGTCGGTTCCATCGCGGTCGAGCCCGGATCGCACGGCGGCGAGCACCTCACGCAACAGGCGGGTGCGGTCCTCGCCGTAGCCGTCCGAGCGCCGGTTGGTGAGGCCGGAGAGGAACTGGCGCAGGATCGAGTGCTGCCCCGCGTTGATCTCGACCCCGTCCAGCCCCGCCTGCGCGGCCAGCCCGGCCGCGGCACAGAAGCCGGAGACCAGCTCGTCGATCTCGGGCCGCTCCATCTCCATCGGCACCTCGCGGCTCACCGCGTCGGCGACGCCCGACGGCCCCCACAGCGCCTGCTGCCCGTACGCCGAGCTGCCCTGCGCACCGGCGTGCCCGAGCCCGGCGAGCACGAGCGTGCCGTGCGGGCGGCAGGCATCCACCACCGCCGCCCATCCCGGGACGGCGGCCGCAGCGCGCGGCGCGCGCTCGTAGGGCCAGTCGGAGTCGTGCACGCTCGCCACCTCGGTGACGATCACGCCGGTGCCGCCCGCGGCGCGCCGCGCGTAGTAGGCGACGTGCCGGTCCGAGATCTCGCGATCCCGGGCGAGGTTGGTCTCGTGCGGGCCGAACAGCACACGGCTGGGCGCGGTCCGTCCCCCCAGGACGACCGGCCGGACGAGGCTCGCGCCGGACACCGAGACCTACGCCGACACCGGGAACGGAAGCGTCAGGAGCCCGCGACCGGGACCCGCAGCCGCGAGTCGGACGCGTCACCGGGCATCCCCGCGAGCGGGCTCGTCTCGCACGCCTTGTCGGGCCGCCGCCCGATCGTGACCGGGACGGGTCGCCGCGAGTTCCGTGGGGCGGAGCGGGAGTGGTCCACGTCCGACCGCGGGACGGCGAGAGCCTCGTCGCGCGCGGCGAGGGCCTGTTCACCGAAGCCGCGCACGCACTCCGGGTCGGGGCCGTCGAGGGGCAGGCCGGTGAAGAACTTGGCCGCCATGCAGCCGCCCTGGCACGAGTCGTAGAAACCGCAGCTACGGCACGCCCCGCCGGTCTGCGGCCGCCGCAGCTCCGCGAACAGCTCCGACTCCCGCCACACGTGCTGGAACCCGCCGGGCGAGCGGACGTTGCCGGCGAGGAAGTTGTCGTGGATCGCGAACGGGCACGCGTAGACGTCCCCGACCGGGTCGATCAGACAGACGACGCGGCCCGCGCCGCAGAGGTTGAGCCCGGGCAACGCCTCACCGTAGGCGGAGAGGTGGAAGAAGGAGTCGCCGGTGAGCACATTGTCGCCGTGCGCCAGTAGCCACCGGTAGAGCTGGTGCTGTTGGTCGGCGGTCGGGTGCAGCTCGTCCCACACGTCGGCCCCGCGTCCCGACGGGCGCAGCCGCGTGATCCGCAGCTGGGCGCCGAACTTGTCGGCGATGGCCGCGAAGTCGTCGAGCTGGTCGACGTTCTCCCGCGTCATCACGACGCTGATCTTCGGTTGGCCGAAGCC
>DASYES010000439.1:0-6192 GCA_036498885.1 Pseudonocardia sp. | reverse complement strand
CGAGTTCGGCCGCGGCGGTCAGCACCCGCTCCCGGGTGCCGGGCGTGACCCGCGGGCTGCCGGAGAACGCCAGCGACGCGGTGGAGGGCGAGACGCCGGCGCGCGCCGCGACGGATGCGAGCGTCGGGCGGGTGGACACCCCCGAACGGTAGCGGGGTGACTCGATGACAAGTTGAACCTGGCCGGGTCGACCGCGTACGGTGTCGTGGATCGAATCGATTCGATGAGGAGTGCATGTGACGACGACCGGGGCCCCGCCCGCCGCCGCCGAGGTCCTTCGTGCTCGTACCGCCGTCGTCGTCGCGTTCGCCGCGAACGGGCTCGCGTTCGCCTCGTTCATCTCCCGCACACCCGCGATCCGGGACGTGCTGGGCCTGACGTCGGGGCAGTTGGGCCTGCTCCTGCTGTGCCTGTCCGGTGGCGCCGTCGCGGGGCTGCCGCTCTCGGGGCCGATCGTCCACCGGCTCGGGGCGGGCCGCGCGGTGCTCGCGGGAGCCCTGTCGGAGTGCGTCGGACTGGCGCTGCTGGTCGTCGGGCTGTTCACCGGGTCGATCGCTCCGGCGGCGATCGGGCTCGTGCTCACCGGGCTGGGCACCGGGGTCTGGGACGTCGCGATGAACGTCGAGGGTGCCGACGTCGAGCGCAGGCTCGGTCGATCGCTCATGCCCCGGCTGCACGCCGCGTTCAGCCTCGGCACCGTCACCGGCGCCGGCCTGGGAGCCGCGTCGGCAGCGATGGGCGTGCCCGTCGCGGTGCAGATCGTGGTGGTGGCTGCGCTGCTGCCGGTCGTGGTCATCGTCGCCACCCGGCGGTTCCTGCCCGTCCAGGTGGCCACCCCGGAGGAGAAGGCCGCGGGTGCGGGTGTTCTCGCCGCATGGCGCGAGCCGCGCACGCTCCTGGTCGGGTTGCTGGTGCTCGGGTTCGCATTCACGGAGGGCTCGGCCAACGACTGGATCGCCATCGCGATCGTCGACGGCTACGGCTCCGGCGAGGCGGTCGGGGCTGTGGCCTTCGGGTTCTTCGTCAGCGCGATGACGATCGGGCGGCTGGTCGGTGGCTCCGCGCTGGAACGTTTCGGCCGCGTCGCCGTGCTCCGCGCGACCGCTGCTATCGCACTCGCCGGGCTTCTGCTCGTGGCGCTGGGCGGCTCCACGCCCGTCGCTCTCTGCGGAGCTCTGCTCTGGGGGGTCGGGGCCTCGCTCGGCTTCCCCGTCGGGATGAGTGCGGCTGCGGACGACCCCGTCCGCGCAGCCGCGCGCGTTTCGGTGGTGAGCTCGATCGGTTACACGGCGTTCCTGGCCGGGCCGCCGTTGATCGGCCTGCTGGCCGAGCACGCCGGCATCCTGCGCGCGCTCTTCGTGGTGCTGGGCGCGCTGGTTCTGGGGTTGCTGGCCTCGGGTGCCAGCCGCCCGCTGCCTCTATCAGAGCCCACCAGCGCCCGCTGACCAAGAACCTGGCCGAAACGCCAGGTTACGGTCATTTTTCACAGCCTTCCGGCCCTTGACGTTGCCGGTGTGGCAGCGAACCCTGTTGCGCGTCGTGCACCACGTTTCGCACAGCGCTTCGGGAGACTCCCCATGATCCACGTCTGCCCGCTCACCGATCTTCCCCGCGGAAGTGCCCGCCGCCTCCCCCTCGACCCGCCGGTCTCGGTGTTCCACACCAGCGACGGCGAGCTCTACGCGATCGATGACACCTGCACCCACCAGGATGCCTCGCTCGCCGACGGCTGGCTCGAGGGTTGCGAAATCGAGTGCCCGTTACACGCGGCGATATTCGACTTGCGCACCGGAGAACCGGACGGGCTCCTCGCTCGTGAGCCGGTCCGCACCCACCGGGTCGTCGTCGAGAACAACGCCGTGTACGTCATCGTCGCCGGGGCCGGCGAGCTGGAAGCCGCGTCGTGAGCGGCTCCCTGCGGGTTGTCGTCATCGGGGCAGGCGTCGTCGGCGCCGCGGTCGCCGACGAGCTCACCGCCCGCGGCTGGACCGACGTCACCGTGCTCGACCAGGGCGCACTCCCGCTGCCCGGCGGGTCGTCCTCCCACGCTCCGGGCCTGGTGTTCCAGACCAACCCGTCGAAGACGATGGCCGGCTTCGCCCGCTACACGGTCGAGAAGCTCTCCGGGCTGGCCGGGCCGGACGGGTCGTGGTGCTTCAACTCCGTCGGCGGCCTGGAGGTCGCCACCACGCCCCAGCGGCTCGCCGAGCTGCGCCGCCGGCATGGTTTCGCCACGAGCTGGGGCATCGAGTCCCGCCTCGTGGGGCCGGACGAGTGCGCGGCGCTGCACCCGCTCGTCGACGCCGACCGGGTGCTCGGCGGGTTCCACACCCCCACGGACGGTCTGGCCAAGGCACCGCGGGCCGTGGCCGCGCAGCTCGCCCGCGCCGCCGACCGCGGTGCCCGAGTGCTCGGTAACCACCGCGTGCTCGACGTGCTGTCGGAGAAGGGACGCGTCACCGGCGTGCGCACCGACCGAGGCGACGTCCCCGCCGATCTCGTGGTCTCCGCCACCGGGTTCTGGGGCCCGAAGACCGGTGCGCTGGTGGGCCTGACGATCCCGCTGCTGCCGATGGCGCACCAGTACGTGACGACCACGCCGGTGGCTGCGCTGGCCGGGCGGAACACGGAAGCCACCGAGGCGAGCGCGCCGATCCTGCGCCACCAGGATCGTGACTTGTACTTCCGTGAGCACGTCGACCGCGTCGGCATCGGCTCCTACGCCCACCGCCCGATGCCGGTGGACCTCGACGCGCTGCCTGCCGAGGGCATGCCGAGCGTCCTCGGCTTCACGCCCGAGGACTTCGCGCCCTCCTGGGCCGACGCACGCGAGTTGTTGCCAGCGCTGCGTGGCGCCGAGATCGACACCGGTTTCAACGGCATCTTCTCCTTCACGCCCGACGGGATGCCGCTCATCGGTGAGCACCCGGGACTGGCCGGCTTCTGGGTGGCAGAGGCGGTCTGGGTGACCCACTCCTGCGGCGTCGGGCAGGCGCTCGCGCGCTGGCTGGTGGACGGGGAGCCGGGCGTCGACCTGCACGAATGTGATCTCAACCGGTTCGAGCAGGCACAGCTCGCGCCGTCCTACGTCAGGACCCGCAGCGCGCAGAACTTCGTGGAGGTCTACGACATCCTGCATCCGCTGGAGCCGCCGGCGCAGCCGCGGCCGTTGCGGGTGAGCCCGTTCCACGCCCGGCAGGTGGAGCTCGGGGCCGTGTTCCTGGAGGCCGCGGGCTGGGAGCGGCCCCACTGGTTCGAGGCCAACGCCGGGCTGCCGGAGGTCTCCCGCATCCCGCAGCGCGGGGAGTGGGCGTCGCGGTTCTGGTCGCCGGTCGCGGGGGCCGAAGCACTCGTCACGCGCGATCGCGTGGCGATGTACGACATGACCCCGCTCAAGCGGCTCGAGGTCAGCGGCCCTGGTGCGCTGGCGCTGCTGCAGCGACTCACCACCAACAACCTCGCCAAGTTGCCCGGCGCCGTGACGTACACGCTGCTCCTGGAACCGTCCGGCGGCGTGCGCAGCGACCTCACCGTCGCACGGCTGGGTGAGCAGCGGTTCCAGGTCGGCGCCAACGGCAACCTGGACCTCGACCGGCTCACCCGCGAGGCGGGCGACGACGTCGTCATCCGCGACATCACCGGCGCCACATGCTGCATCGGGCTGTGGGGTCCGCGAGCCCGGGATGTGCTGGCGTCGGTCACCTCCGATGACGTCTCGCACGCCGGGTTCGGCTACTTCCGGACCCGCAGCATCCACGTGGACGCCGTGCCCGTCACCGCGATGCGGCTGTCGTATGTCGGCGAGCTGGGCTGGGAGCTCTACACGAGCGCCGAGCTCGGGCTGCGACTGTGGGACGTGCTGTGGGAGGCCGGCCGGCGCCACGGCGTGATCGCGGCCGGGCGCAGCGCCTTCAACTCGCTGCGGCTGGAGAAGGGCTACCGCAGCGCCGGCACCGACATGACCACCGAGCACGACCCGTACGAGGCCGGGCTGGGCTTCGCGGTGCGCCCGGGCGACTACGTCGGGAGCTCCGCGATCGCGGGGCGCGAGACTCCCGCCCGGCGGCTCGTACCCCTCCTGCTCGACGATCCTGCGCACGTCGTCATGGGCAGGGAGCCGGTATGGCATGCCGGCGCGCCCGCCGGGTACGTCACCAGCGCGGCGTACGGCTACACGATCGACGCGAGCATCGCCTATGCGTGGCTGCCGGCGCCCGCCGCCGAACCCGGAACCCCGGTGCACGTGGAGTACTTCGGCGAGCGACTACCGGCGGTGGTGGCCGCCGAGCCCCTCTTCGACCCCGAGATGAAACGGATTCGTACATGAGCGAGCTTGCGAGCGAATCGTTGGCACAGCAGCTCGGCGAATCCGCGACCGCGCGGAGCGAGGGCGTGCGATGAGCGAGCTTGCGAGCGAATCAATGTCACAGCGCCCGCACGAAGCGCCGGCCGAGCGCAGCGAGGGCGTGCGATGAGTAGCTACGACGTGATCGTGGTCGGGCTCGGCGGGATGGGCTCGGCCGCGGCCCGGCACCTCGCCGACCGGGGCAGGCGCGTGCTCGGGCTGGAGCGGTTCACCCCCGCTCACGACCGGGGCTCGAGCCACGGGGGCTCTCGGATCATCCGGCAGTCCTACTTCGAGGACCCCGCGTACGTCCCGCTGTTGCTGCGGGCCTACGAACTGTGGGCCGAGGCGGAGAAGGAGTCCGACGCCGACCTGCTCACCCTCACCGGCGGCCTCTACCTGGGGCCGCCGGACAGCACCACGTTCGCGGGAAGCCTCCGGGCGGCGCGGGAGTGGGAGCTGCCGCACGAGGTGCTGGAGCCTGACGCCCTCCGGGCCCGATTCCCGACGTTCGCCCCCGCCGCCGACGAGCTGGCCGTGTTCGAGGAGCGTGCGGGCTTCGTCCGCCCCGAGGCGGCCGTGGCCGCACACCTGGAGCTCGCCGCCCGCGACGGTGCCGACCTGCGGTTCGGCCAGCAGGTGCTGTCGTGGGACGCGACGGGTGACGGCGTGCGCGTTCGCACCGCCGAGGGCGAGCACAGCGCGGAACGGCTCGTGATCTCACCAGGCGCGTGGGCGCCCACGGTGCTCGCCGACGTCGGCCTGCCGCTGCGCGTCGAACGACAGGTGCAGTACTGGTTCGCCCCGCCCGGCGGCGTCGAGCCGTTCGCCGGCAACCCCGTCTACGTGGCAGAACAAGCCGGCGGCGCGCAGATCTACGGCTTCCCCGCAATGGACGGCCCGGACGGCGGGGTGAAGGTCGCGTTCTTCCGCCGGGGCCGCGACACCGACCCGGACGCACTCGACCGCGTGGTCACCGACGCGGAGGTACAGGAGATGCGTGCCCGCGTCGGCGAAACCCTTCCCGGGCTCGTGGGGCCGGTGCTGCGGACCGTGCCGTGCATGTACACCACCACGCCCGACGAGCACTTCGTGATCGCCACCCACCCCGAGCACGCCAACGTCATCGTGGCCTGCGGGTTCTCGGGGCACGGGTTCAAGTTCGTGCCGGTCGTCGGGGAGATCCTCGCCGACCTCGCCACCACCGGGGCCACGGCCCACCCGATCGCCCTCTTCGACCCGCGGAGGTTCCCATGACCGTCTCCACGACGCACGGTCCGCCGCCTGTCTCGCAACCGTCGCTCATCCGCACGCTTCCCGGCTCGGCCTACACCGACCCGTCGGTCTTCGCCGCCGAGCAGGAGCGGATCTTCGAACGTCGCTGGACGTGCGTCGCGTACGCGGCCGATCTCGCCACGCCCGGCGCGTTCCGCACCGCGACAGTGGGCCGGGAGAGCGTCGTGCTCGTCCGGGGCCGCGACGGTGCGGTGCGCGCGTTCCTCAACGTCTGCCGGCACCGCGGTGCCCGGCTGTGCACGGAGCAGTCCGGGCAGCTGCGCCGCAACCTGCAGTGCCCGTATCACGCGTGGACCTACGACCTGGCCGGCAACCTCGTTGCGGCCCCGAACCTGATGTCCATGCCCGACGTCGACCGCGACGAGTACGGGCTGCTGGCTGTGCACCTGCGGGAGTGGCTGGGCTACGTGTGGATCTGTCTCGGCCCCGACCCGCCCTCGTTCGAGGTCGACGTGCTGGGAGAGGTCGTCACCCGGCTCGGTGACCTCACGGCGATCGACAGCTACGGCGTCGAGCACCTGGCGCTGGGCCGGCGGATCACCTACGACGTC
>DASYES010000438.1:0-9522 GCA_036498885.1 Pseudonocardia sp. | reverse complement strand
CGTTGCCACCGTCGGACACGGTGTGCCGCGCGAGCTGACCGGGGCCTGCGCGGTCGCTCCGGCGGCCTGTCCACCTGCGTGCGGAACGGTGATTGACAACCCCCCACGACTGACAATCACCGATCCGCCGCGCCGGTGCGCCGTTCGTGGCGCACGCAGCTGACCGACCGTGACAGCCCCCGTCATCACGACGTCCCTCCGCCGTCATTCCGGCGGAATTCGGCGCAAACGGTGGTTAACCGGCTACTACCGGTAGCATCCCCAGCGCTGGACGTGCGGGGGTAAGCATGGGGTTGCAGTTCCACGTGCTCGGAACACTCGAGGTCACCAATGACGGGGACAAGGTGGCCCTGCCGAGTACCAGACATCAGCGGGTGGTCGCGGCCTTGCTGCTGACGCCCAACTCGGTGGTGCCGCTGTCGAGGTTGGTCGAGGCCGTCTGGGACGACGATCCGCCGGCAACCGCGGTCAAGCAGGTGCAGAACTGCGTGTCGGTGTTGCGGGAGCGCCTGGGCGGAGGCGGTAAGGGCGGCGGTCATGTCATCGTCACGGAGGGGCCGGGATACCGGATCGCGGTCACCGAGGAGCAGCTGGACCTGCTGCGGTTCACCCGCGGTCTCTCCGACGCCCGGCAGCTCGCCGCGGAGTCCCGGCTCCCGGAAGCCGTTCGGGAGGCCCGCGCGGCGTTGGGACTCTGGCGCGGCTGTGTGCTCGACGGCCTGTGCGTCTCCGTGCTGGCGAACCGCGTCACGTTGCTGAACGAGCAGCGACTCGGTGCCATCGAGCAGTGCGTCGAATGGCAGCTCGCGCTGGGGGAGCACCGCGACGTCGCCGCCGAACTGATGGAGCTGGTCGCGGAGCACCCGCTGCGCGAGAAGCTGCACGCGCAGCTCATGCTCGCGTTGCACCGGAGCGGACGGCAGGCCGACGCGCTGAAGGTGTTCCATCAGCTGCGCGCGCGTCTCGTCGACGAGCTCGGCATCGATCCCGGCCGCGAGGTGTTCCAGCTGCACGAACGCATCCTCGCCGGTGATCCGCAGCCGCCCCGGAGCGAGACGGGGCCACCCGCGGCCGAGCCGGGTGGCGCCCCGAACGAACCCGTCGCCCGCCCGCGCGACGACGGTCTCGAGAGGGCGGTCGGCGAGCTGGCGTCGGCCATCTCGCGGCAGTGGACGGTCGAGGTCGAGATGCGGTCGCTGAACCGGCCCGAACCGGTTCCGGTGAGGTGGTCGGGCACGGGACGGCAGGTGGCAGCGGTGGCGTCCGCCGTGCTGGGTGACGGGCCCGACGGCGCCCGGCCCGATCGCCTGACCCTCTGCGGCGGCCTCGGCGACGTGGTCGCACAGTTCCGGCAGATCCCCGCGCGACAGATGGTGGTGCTGGGGGAGCCCGGTGCCGGCAAGTCGGTGCTCGCGATCCTGTTCACGCTGGGGCTGCTCGCCGAGCCGCTGCCAGGTGAGCCGATCCCGGTGCTGCTGCCCCTGGCGTCGTGGAACCCCCATCGGGAGCATCTGCACCGATGGCTGGCCCGCAGGCTCGTCGAGGAGTACCCGGCTCTGGCCAACCGGTCCGCCTACGGTCCGGACGCTGCCACCCGGCTCGTTCTCGAGGGCCGGATCATCCCGGTGCTCGACGGCCTCGACGAGACACCTCCCGCCTTGCACGCCGCGGCGATCGACGCACTCGACCGGGCGGTGGCTGGCGGGCGTCCGCTGGTGGTGACGTGCCGCAGCACCGACTACGAGTTCGCGGTGAGCCAGGCGGGATCGATGCTGGCCAGAGCGGCCGTCGTCGAGATCGAACCGGTGGATCTGGAGGACGCCATCGCGTTTCTCACCGCACGCAGGAGGCTCGGTGAGACCCGCTGGCAGCCCCTCGTGGACCACCTGCGCAGGAATCCGGACGGCCCGCCGGCGCAGGCGCTGCGAACCCCGTTGATGGTCGACCTGGCGAGAACCGCCTACGCGCATCCCGGTTCGAACCCTGCCGATCTCTGCGATCCCGCCCGGTTCCCCGACAGGGGTGCGATCGAGGGCCATCTCCTCGACGCGTACCTGCCCGCCGTCTACCGACAGGCGCCGGCCCCGCCCGCACAGCACCGGCACCCGGCGTCCGCGCCAAGCTACGATCCGCGGCAGGCCGAGCGGTGGCTCACCTTCCTCGCCCAGCACGTGCACCGGCTGCCTGCCCGCAGCCTCGCCTGGTGGCGGCTCGACCGGGCGGTTCCGCGACTGGTCAGCAGCATGTACCTGGGGCTGCCGGCCGCCGTGCTGTTCGCTCTCACCGGCTGGCTCGCCGGCGGCCCGGTGATCGGCACGGTTTACGGCCTGTCGCTGGCCCTGGCCGGCTGCGTGGTGCACGCGTTCGGACGGCGACCCGGCCCGATGCACGTCGAGTTCAGGATGCGGGGCACGGGGGCCAGGTTCCTGCGCAGGTTCGCGGTCGGTGTGGTGATCGCGGTCTGTCTGGGGCTGGGGTGGTCGTTGTCGGCCGGGGTCATCGGCCTGCTCGCCGTGGTCTTCGGCCTCGCCATCGGGGTGCACGTCTGGCTGGGGATCCCGGTCGATGCGCGGTCGGTGTCCAGCCCGGCCAGCGTGCTGCGGAACGACCGGGTGGCCGCTGTGTCGTTCTCACTGTCCTTGACGGTGTCGCTGGGCCTCTTCTACGCGATGGCCTTCGCCTTCAGCCGTGAGGTCCGGTTCCTCGGGGTTCTGGACGACCGCTTCGACTTCGCACTCGTGCTCGCCGGTGGGGTGGCGTCCGCACTGCTCGGTCGCTTCCTGATGAGGAAAGTGGGGAGCGTGGTCTATGGGCTCGCGGGTGCCACCATCGGCGGTCTGGTCTTCCCGCGCGCGCCGGATCCGGTCACGGCCTTCGAGGTCGGCCTCGTTTTCGGTCTCGCGGTCGGTCTCACGATGTGCCTCGCGCGGGCCTGGGGCGCCTCCGTCGTCACCCGCGCCTGGCTCGCCGCGCGGGGCAGCACCCCGCTGCGGCTCATGCGCTTCCTCGACGACGCTCACCGCCGCGGTGTGTTGCGGCAGGTGGGAGCCGTGTACCAGTTCCGCCACGCCCGTCTGGAGGAACGTCTTGCTGCACGGGCGTCGCAGAGTTCCGGCAGGAGCGCCTCGCCGCACAGGGCACGGGGAGTGAAACGGCGGGTGCCGGCCGCTGATCGAGTACTGGAAGTAGCACGTCCTGAGCAGCGAGGAAACATGCCTGTAACGCGACGTTCCTAGGCTCGTCGCCCATGGACCGCCAGCAGGAGTTCGTGCTCCGCACACTCGAGGAACGCGACATCCGCTTCGTGCGCCTCTGGTTCACCGACGTGCTCGGATATCTGAAGTCGGTGGCCGTGGCTCCTGCGGAGCTCGAGGGGGCGTTCGCTGAGGGCATCGGCTTCGACGGGTCCGCGATCGAGGGCTTCGCGCGGGTGTACGAGTCGGACATGGTCGCGCGGCCCGATCCCTCCACGTTCCAGGTGCTCCCGTGGGAGAGCCAGTCCGGCGAGCACTACTCCGCCCGGATGTTCTGCGACATCGCGATGCCCGACGGCTCTCCGTCATGGGCCGATCCACGGCACGTGCTGCGGCGGGCCCTGAGCAAGGCCGGCGAGGCGGGCTTCACCTGCTACGTCCATCCCGAGATCGAGTTCTACCTGTTGCGGGACCTGCCTGACGACGGGTCGGCACCCCAGCCCGCCGACTCCGGCGGGTATTTCGACCAGGCCAGCCACGACATCGCCCCGCACTTCCGGCGCAACGCCATCGAGACGCTGGAGTCGATGGGCATCTCCGTGGAGTTCAGCCACCACGAGGGTGGTCCCGGGCAGCAGGAGATCGACCTCCGCTATGCCGACGCGCTCACGATGGCCGACAACATCATGACGTTCCGGTACGTCGTGAAGGAGGTCGCGATCATGCAGGGCGTGCGGGCGTCCTTCATGCCCAAGCCCTTCTCCGCCCACGCCGGCTCGGCCATGCACACGCACTTCTCGCTCTTCGAGGGCGACCGCAACGCCTTCCACGACCCGAACAACCCGTTCGAGCTCTCCGAGACGGGCAACGCGTTCGTGGCGGGCGTGCTTCGGCACGCCCGGGAGATGAGCGCCGTCACCAACCAGTGGGTCAACTCCTACAAGCGCCTGATCACCGGCGGTGAGGCGCCCACGGCGGTGTCATGGGGCCACGCCAACCGCTCCGCGCTGGTGCGGGTGCCGATGTACTCCCCTGGCAAGGCGTCCACGCGCCGCGTCGAGATCCGCACGCTCGACAGCGCCTGCAACCCGTACCTCTCGTTCGCCGTGATCCTCGGCGCCGGGCTCACTGGTGTGCAGAAGGGCTACGAGCTCCCGCCGCCCACCGAGGACGACGTCTGGTCGCTCACCGAGACCGAGCGCCGGGCGATGGGCTACGAGTCGCTGCCCCAGAACCTCACCGAGGCGCTCGTGGCCATGGAGCACTCGGAGTTGGTCGCGGAGATCCTCGGCGAGCACGTGTTCGACTTCTTCCTGCGCAACAAGCGGGCGGAGTGGGACGGGTACCGGCGCCAGGTCACCCCGTACGAGCTGCGTACCTACCTGCCCGTCCTCTGACCGCAAAACCGGTCGCCGGACGGGCCGGAGGCGGGGCAGGGTCTGCGCGCATGGATCTTGTTGTCCACGACGACGTGCAGGCGTTCGCCCGCCCGGTCCTTCCGCTGCTCTGGTCCGACCCGGTGCGGCACACAACCGAGATCAGCGTGCTCGACGCGCTGTGCCGCGGTCAGGAGCGTGCGGCTGCGCTGCTGACGGTGCACGACGCCGGTGAGGTCGTGGGGGCGGCGCTGCGCACCCCCGGCCGGCCCCTCCTGGTCTCGGCGCTGCGGCCCGGGCACGCAGCGGCCGTCGACGATGCGTTGGCCGCGACCGACCCGGATCTGCCCGGGGTGATCGGCTCCACCGCCGTGGCCGAGGCGTTCGCCGTTGCCCATGTCGCTCGGACCGGGGCGAGGGTGCTGATGGAGCAGCGCACCCGGCTGTTCACCCTCGACGAGCTCGTACCGCCCACAGGGGTGCCCGGCGCGGCCCGGCGCGCGAACGAGGGTGACCTGGACCTGCTCGCCGAATGGCGGTTCGCCTTCGCCGAGGCCGACCGTGGCGCGTGGACGAGCGCGCTCTCGCCCCGGGAACTGGCGGCCCGTTCACTGCGGCTCGGCGCGGGCGAGCTGCTCTGGGAGGTCGACGGCGTCCCCGTCGCGCACGCGTCGGCGCGCGCGGTCACTGCGGGGATGTCGCGGATCGGGCCCGTGTACACCCCGCCCGAGCAGCGCGGCCGCGGATACGCAGCGGCGGTGACGGCCGCAGCGTCGCGGTGGGCGCTTCACGAGGGCGCCGAGCACGTGCTGCTGTTCACCGACCTCGCCAACCCGACGGCGAACCGGCTCTACCCACGCATCGGCTATCGCCCACTGCACGACGCATTCGAGCTGCGTTTCGAGCGGTGACCGGGACGTGCCGGCAGCGTCCACCGAACCGATGGCGAACTCGTCCTCCACTGCGGCCGTCCGCTACGGCAGGATCGTGCTCCGTGACGCGTACCGGTACCTCCCTTGCCCGGCTCGGGCTGACGGAGTCGTGGGCGGAGGCCACGCTCGACGAGCTCGGCTGGTGGGCCGGGGACAAGCCGGCCGACGGTGCCGAGGAGGTCATGTGGGCGCTCGCCCGCAGCCCCGACCCCGACCTGGCCCTGCGCGCCGCGGAGCGGCTCGCGCACGCCGTGTCCGACCGGAACGAGTTCGACGCGGCACTGCGCTCCGACCCCGGCCTGCGCGGCAGGCTGTTCGCCCTGCTCGGCAGCTCCTCCGCGCTCGGCGACCACCTCGTCACCCACCCCGACCGTTGGCACCGGCTGGCCACCGACGCGCCCGACCACGACCACGACGCGCAAGGCGCGCTGCTCCGCGCCGTCGGGGCCGATCCGGCCGCTCCGCCCGCGGGCTCGCCGGGCGGGGCGGCCGCAACGCTCACCGGGTCGGAGGCGATCGATGCCCTGCGCGTCGCCTACCGCGACGAGCTGCTCCTCCTTGCCGCCGCCGATCTCGCGGCGGTCGGGGAGCCGGATCTCCCGGTGCTCGCCCTGGAGGACGTCGCGGCACAGCTCGCCGACCTCGCTGCCGCCGCCCTGCAGGCCGCGCTCGCCGTCGCCGTCGCGGAGGCGGGGAACGAGCCGGGCCGGCTGGCGATCATCGCGATGGGGAAGACCGGTGGCCACGAGCTGAACTACGTGAGCGACGTCGACGTGGTGTTCGTGGCGGAGCCCGCCGACCAGGCACAGACCAGGCTCGCGAGCCGGGTGATGCGGATCGCGGGGGAGGCCTGCTTCCAGGTCGACGCGAACCTGCGTCCCGAGGGGCGCCAGGGTGCGCTCGTCCGGACCCTCGACGGGCACGTGTCGTATTACAAGCGATGGGCCAAGACCTGGGAGTTCCAGGCGCTGCTGAAGGCGCGGCCTGTCGCGGGTGACCCCGAGCTGGGGGCGGCGTACGCCGAGGCGGTGGCGCCGATGGTGTGGAACGCCGCGGGCCGCGACGACTTCGTCGCCGACGTGCAGGCCATGCGCCGCCGCGTGGAGGAGCACATCCGTCCCGATCATGCGGAACGCGAGCTCAAGCTGGGTCCCGGCGGCCTGCGCGACGTGGAGTTCGCCGTGCAGCTGCTGCAGCTCGTGCACGGCCGCACCGACGAGGCGCTGCGTTCCCCGTCCACGCTGGAGGCCCTGGCCGCCCTCGCCGACGGCGGATACGTCGGGCGCGACGACGGCGCGAACCTTGCAGCGTCCTACCGGTTCCTCCGCCTGCTCGAACACCGGCTGCAGCTGCAGCGGATGCGCCGCACCCACCTGCTCCCCTCCCAGGACGACACACAGGGGCTGCGCTGGCTGGCCCGCGCGGCGCGGCTGCGTCCGGACGGGCGCCATGACGTCGTCGGCGTGCTCGTGGCGGAGTGGATGCGCAACTCGCGGCGCGTCCGCAGGCTCCACGAGAAGCTGTTCTACCGGCCGCTGCTGACCGCGGTCTCCCGGCTGTCGCCCGATTCCGCGCGGCTCTCGGAATCGGCGGCGGCGGCCCGGCTCGGTGCGCTGGGCTGGGCGTCGCCGGAGGGCGCACTGGGCCACCTGCGGGCGCTGACCTCGGGTGTGTCGCGTGCGGCGTCCATCCAGCAGACGCTGCTGCCGGTGCTGCTCGACGAGCTTGCGCGCAGCCCCGACCCGGACCGCGGCCTCCTCGCCTACCGCCGGGTGTCCGAGGCGCTCGCCACCACGCCCTGGTATCTGCGGCTCCTGCGTGACGAGGGGCTCGTGGCGGAACGGCTGATGCGGCTGCTCGGCACGTCCGCGCTGGTTCCCGATCTGCTGGTGCGCGCACCGGAGGTGCTGCGCCTTCTCGCCGCGCCAACCGCAGGACAAGCCGACGAACTGGCCCGCGACCCGGCCGAGGTGGCCGGATCGCTGCGCGCCACCGTCGCCCGGCAGCAGGATCCGGACAGCGCCGCGGCCACGGCGCGCTCGATGCGGCGGCACGAGATATTGCGCGTGGCGTGCGGCGACCTGCTCGGCGTGCTCGATGTCGAGCAGGTCTGCGCCGCGCTCAGCTCGGTGTGGGTGGCCGTGCTGCAGGCGACGCTGGAGTCCGTGGAGCGGGCGATCGGCCACAAGGCGCCGCCCGCTCGCCTCGCGGTGATCGGGATGGGCCGGCTCGGCGGCGCGGAGCTGGGCTACGCGAGCGACGCCGACGTGATGTTCGTGTGCGAGCCCGTCGACGGGGCGTCGGACCACGAGGCGGTGCGCTACGCCACCACTGTGGCCGAGACGGTCCGCAGGCGCCTGGCCGCACCGAGCCCCGACCCCGCACTCGTGGTGGACGCCGACCTGCGCCCGGAGGGCCGCTCCGGCGCGCTCGTGCGGACCATCGGGTCCTACCGGGAGTACTACTCCCGCTGGTCGCAGGCCTGGGAGGCGCAGGCGCTGCTCCGAGCCAGCGTCGTGGCAGGCGACGCCGACCTGGGCAGGCGTTTTCTGCACATGGTCGACCCGATCCGCTACCCCGCCGACGGCATTGACGCGGCCACCGTCACCGAGATCCGCCGGATCAAGGCACGCGTCGACGACGAGCGCCTCCCTCGCGGGGCCGACCGCAGCACACACACGAAGCTCGGCCACGGCGGTCTCGCCGACGTCGAGTGGACCGTGCAGCTGCTGCAGATGCAGCACGCGGGCGACATCCCGGAGCTGCGGACGACCTCCACCCTGGAAGGCCTGCGGGAGGCGCGCGAGGCAGGGCTGCTCACGGCCGAGGACGAAGCCGAGCTCACCGCAGGCTGGACGATGGCGACCCGGGCGCGCAACGCCGTGATGCTGGTGAAGGGCAAGCCGGGCGACCAACTGCCCCGGTCAGGGAGGGAGCTGGCGGCCGTGGCCGCTGCCATGGGCTATCCGCCGGACGGCGACCCCGGTGTCTTCCTCGACGACTACCGGCGCACCGCTCGGCGCGCCCGTGCCGTCGTGGAGCGCGTGTTCTACGGCTGGTAGCCCGTCGGGCGCTGGTGTACAGGTCGGACCGAAACACGGTGATCGAGAGGGTGTATCCGGGCTAGCGTGCGGCCGTGCCTTCCGTGGAGACCCTCATCACCTTCGCGCTCGCCGGAATCGTGCTGGTGGTGATCCCCGGCCCGAGCGTGCTGTTCATCGTCGGTCGCGCGCTCGCGCACGGTCGGCGGGCGGCGTTCACCAGCGTTGCGGGCAACACGGTCGGAGCCTCGCTCGTGGTCGTCGCGGTGGCTCTCGGGTTCGGGGCACTCGCCACGGAGTCGGCCGAGGTGTTCACCGTGCTCAAGCTGATGGGCGCGGTCTATCTCGTGTACCTCGGCGTCCAGACGATCCGTTCCCGGGGCTCCCTCGCGTCGGCATTCGAGAGCACGGCCGGCCCGGCCGACCGGCGGCTGTTCTGGCAGGGCGTCGTGGTCGGCGTGACGAACCCGAAGGTGCTGATCTTCTTCGCCGCCGTCCTGCCGCAGTTCGTCGACTCCGGCGCCGGCAGTCCGACCTCGCAGATGCTGGTACTCGGCCTGCTGTTCGCATGCATCGCCGCCACGCTCGACAGCATGTGGGGGCTGGCTGCCGGCACGGCACGCGCCTGGTTCGCCACCTCGCCCGCCCGCCTGCGCCGCGTCGGCGGCGCCGGTGGCCTCATGATGATCGTGATGGGCGCCGGACTGGCCCTGACGGGCCGCAAGGACTGACCCGCGCGAGTCGCCCGTCTCTCGTGCGCGAGTCGCCCGTTTCTCGTGCGCGAGTTGCCTGGCTCTGCTTCCGCGAGTGGCCCGCCCGCTCCCGCGAGTCGCCTGTTTCTGGTGCGCGAGTTGCCTGGCTCTGCTTTCGCGAGTGGCCCGCCCGCTCCGCGAGTCGCCCGTTTCTGGTGCGCGAGTCGCGCGTCCGGCTGGACTGGGCCCGGCGACTCCGCCCCCGGAAAGGGGCGACTCGCGGGGCT
>DASYES010000437.1:0-2424 GCA_036498885.1 Pseudonocardia sp. | reverse complement strand
CCGTCCGGGCGGGGATGGGGCTGGCACCGGAGGAGCGCAAGAGCCAGGGCCTGCTGATGGGCGAGCCCGTGTACCGCAACGTCTCGCTGTCGGCGCTCGCCCGGTTCGCCCGGTTCGGATTCCTGACAGCGGACGCCGAGCTGCCCGCCGCCGGGGCGATCACCGCACAGCTCGACGTCCGTCCGGCCGACGCCACCCGCCCGGTCCGCACGCTCTCGGGCGGCAACCAGCAGAAGGTCGTGCTGGCCCGCTGGCTGCTGCAGGGGTGCTCGATCCTGTTGCTGGACGAGCCCACCCGTGGTGTGGACGTCGGGGCGCGCAGCGAGATCTACGCGCTGATCCAGCGGCTCTCCGCCGAGGGCGCGGCGATCGTGCTGGTGTCCAGCGAGGTGCCGGAGGTGCTCGGCCTGGCCGATCGGGTGCTGGTCGTGCGCGAGGGCCGCGTGGTGCACGAGGCGCCGAGCGCCGAGCTCGACGAGGGACGGGTCCTCGACCTCGTCATGGAATCGCTCGACGAGTCTTCGAAGGAGAGAGCGGGCCATGAGTGACAAGGGCGCTGTGAGCGGCACGGAAGCCGCACCGGCCGCGCCGCCGCCGGATCGGGTCCCCGCCGCCGACGAGCGGGGCCGCGTGGAGCAGGCGGCGCGGGCCGCCGAACCCGCCCGGTCCCCGTTGAGCCGGCTGCTCGACAGCGGCGCGGGCCGCAACCTCGGGCTCGTCGCGGTGCTCGCGTTGCTCTGCGTCGTGGGCGTCCTCTCCGCCGACACGTTCCTGACCACGTCGAACCTGCTGACGATCCTCACCTCGGCGTCGATCATCGGCGTGCTGACGGTCGGCGTGACGTTCGTGATCATCGGCGGCGGCATCGACCTGTCGGTCGGCAAGGTGATGGCGCTCGCCTCGGTGTGGGCCACCACCGTGGCCACGCAGTCCTACGGCGCGGTCGTGATGGTGTTCTGCGCGGTCGCCGTCGGCGTCGGCGCCGGGCTGGTCAACGGGATCCTCATCGCCTACGGCCGGATCGTGCCGTTCATCGTCACGCTGGCGATGCTGATCTCGGCGCAGGGTCTGGCCGAGCAGATCTCCGACCGGCGCAGCCAGATCGTCACCGACCCGATGATCGCGGGCATCGCCAACACCCGCCTGCTCGGTATCCCGCTGCTCGTCTACATCTTCGCGGCGGTGGTGGCCGTGGGCTGGGTGGTGCTCAACCGCACCACGTTCGGCCGCCGGACGTTCGCCATCGGTGGCAACGCCGAGGCGGCCCGCCTGGCCGGGGTCGACGTGCGCCGGCACACGGTGCTGCTGTACGCGGTGTCCGGCCTGTGCGCGGGGATCGCGGCGATCATGATCGCCTCGCTCACCACCACGGGTTCGAGCACCCACGGCACGCTCTACGAGCTCGACGCGATCGCCGCGGTGATCATCGGAGGCACGCTGCTCACCGGCGGTCGCGGCACGCTGATCGGCTCGATCCTCGGCGTGCTCGTCTTCACGACGATCACCAACCTCTTCGTGCTCAACAACCTGGCGACCGAGGTCCAGAACATCGCCAAGGGCGTGATCATCGTCGTCGCCGTGCTGATCCAGGCCCGCGCGCAGCGCTCGCCTGCTGCCGGTTGACACCGCAGGACCGAACCACAACGAAGGAGTTGACCATGCCTGACCCCATTGCCGTACCTGGTGTCCTGCGGCGCCGCGGCTTTCTCGCCGGAGCCCTCGGCGTCGGCGCCGGTGCCGCACTCACCGCGTGCACCAGTAACGAGGCCCCGTCCTCGGCCGCGGCCCCGGCGCCCGCCGCAGCGGGCGGAGGTGACAACGCCGCACCCGGCCAGCCGGTGACGATCGGCTTCTCCGCACCTGCCGCCGACCATGGCTGGATCGCCGCGATCGCGAACAACGCCAAGGCACAGGCCGAGCGCTACTCCGACGTGACCTTCGAGGCCGTCAACCCCACCAACGACATCACGCAGCAGATCGCCGCCGTCCAGACCCTCATCAACAGGCGGGTCGACGCGCTGGTGATCCTGCCCAACGACGGCAGCCAGCTCACCTCCGTCGGACGGGCGGCGACGCAGGCCGGGATCCCCGTGATCAACCTCGACCGCGTCTTCGACTCGCCGTTGGCCTACCGCACCTGGATCGGTGGGGACAACTACGGCATGGGTGTGAGCGCGGGCAACTACATCGGCGAGCGGCTGCGCAGTGCGGGGGTGGCCAACCCGGTGATCGGCGAGATCGCGGGCATCGACAACCTCCCGCTGACCGCGGCTCGCAGCCAGGGCTTCGCCGACGCGCTGAGCAGCTTCGGCTTCCAGGTCGGCCCCCGCCAGGCGGCCGACTTCACCGCGCAGGGTGGCCAGCGGGTCACCGCCAACCTGCTGCAGGCAGCACCGCGGCTCGACGCCGTCTGGAACCACGACG
>DASYES010000436.1:0-2749 GCA_036498885.1 Pseudonocardia sp. | reverse complement strand
GGCGGTCGTGCCCGACCCGGCCACCGGCACCCTGACGGTGTACGCGGCGGGCGCCCGCGACCTCTACGCCCTCAACGCCGCGACCGGCGCGGTCATCTGGAAGTCGATGATCGGCCCGCCCGATCCGCCGATGGTGAACGGCTCGTACAACTGGGCGTCGCCCACCGTCGTCGCCGGGCACATCTACATGGGCCTCGCGTCCCGCTGCGACACCCCGCTCGTCCAGGGCGGCGTCACGGAGCTCGACCAGCACACCGGGGCGGTGCTGCACACGTGGCACAGCGTCCCGGACGGGTCGATCGGGGCGAGCGTGTGGTCGAGCGTCGCCGCGAGGGCGAACGGTCAGGACGTGTGGGTCTCCACCGGGAACGAGTGCGACCCGACCATCGACACCTGTCCCGCGGGAGACCAGATCGGGGACTCCAACTCGATCGTGCATCTCTCCGGGACCCTGGGCCGGCTCGAGGCATGGCAGGCTGCGGGCACGCTGGGCGGCGGCCAGGACTCCGACTTCGGCTCGTCACCGACGCTCTTCGGGGCTGGAACACCGCCGCCCGACGTCGGTGCGTGCAACAAGAACGGCAGCTACTACGCCCTCGCGGCGGACCCCCTGAGTGCGCCCACCTGGACGGATCCCCTCGGCGCGGTGGGGGGCGGCCTGAGCATCTGCGTCGCCTCGGGCGTCTGGAAGAGCCAGACGGCCTCGCTCTACGTCGCCGCGAACGCCACCACCATCGGCGGGACTCGCTACGGCGGGTCGGTCCGGCAGGTCAACCCCGCAACCGGGGCGTACATCTGGCAACGGGGGCTCCCGTGCGCCGTGCTCGGCACGCCCTCGCTCGACGCCGCAGGCGTGCTCGCCGTCGGCACCTACACGGGCTGCGTCCCTGCCACCGCCACGCCAGGCGCGTACCTCCTCAACGCCGGCACCGGCGCCATCCTTGCCACGCTGCCCGTGAACAAGACCAAGGTGTTCGCACAGCCGGTGTTCGCCGGCGCCCGCCTCTACGTCGCGACCGAGACGAGCGGCCTGTACGCGTTCGGCACCTAAGGGGCACCGTGACGGATCGGCCGCCGAGGAGTAGGATCGCGCTCGATGTCACAAATAATCGGACCACCTGGGCCCCTCACCCGGCGCGCACTGATCGAGCGCGCCGCAGCGGGCGCGGCGGTCGTGGGGCTCGGCCTGCGGTCCCCATTGGAGGCGGCAGCCGCCGCTCCCGCCCGCGACCCGGCGATCATCCGCAGCTGGGGCGGCCTGCAGATCCCGGCCACCGGGGCGTACTTCGGCGCCGATGACACGACGCGCGGCTTCACGACCGCGAACGGGATCGAGACCCAGCTCGGGCGGCGGATGGGGTTCCGCAACCGCCGCTACGGCTGGCTCGCGAAGTGTCCGAGCGCCGCTGCCACCGCTGACTCGAAGCTGAGCGCGCCGGGCGTCATCCCCATGACGTCGTTCGGCTCGCCGGGCACGTTCCCCGTGAAGTCCTCGGGCTGGGCGGGGAAGGGCGACCTGAGCAAGACGTCCTACGGGCAGGGCATCGACCGGATCGCCAACGGCGAGTTCGACTCGTACTGGCGATCGGTCGCGCTCGGGCTGAAGGCGCTCGGCGTGCCGGTGATCTTCCGGCTCTGGCAGGAGCCGAACGGCCCGCACAACCCCTACTACGGTGCGTGGCAGGGTGGCCTCGGGACGGGTGGCGAGGCAGCCTTCGCCGCCGCGTGGAGGCACATCTGGACGGTCTTCAACGCCGAGAAGGCGACGCTGGCCGCGGGCGGCAACTGCATCTGGGTGTTCTGCGCCCAGCAGACGACCGGGCCGTCGAAGACGGGTGGTCCGTGGCAGCCGTACTGGCCGGGGGACGACGTCGTCGACTGGAGCGGGATGGACCTCTACCGCGAGACGTTCCCGTTCGAGGCGGTCAGCCCGCCGGTCTACGGCAGCTTCTACGGATGGGCGGTCGACCACAAGAAGCCGTTCATGATCTGCGAGAGCGGGTTCCAGCAGGGGAAGGTCGTGACCGACTCGTCGGGCCGGTACGACAAGGACGGCTCCGTCACCGGCAACAGCCTGATCACCGCCACCCGCACGGCCGTCCAGGGGTATCCGCAGTGCGTGGCCTACGGCATCTGGAACAACGGACGCGGGAACCTGGCCGACTTCGTTGACACGAGCAACGCCTCCCTGACGCAGTACCGCGCGTTCGCGAAGGACCCCTGGTTCGCCCTCACACGCTCCTGAGCGTCGGGTGTGGCGCGGCGGGGAGCATCACCGTGACTCGGAGCCCGCCGGCGGCCCGGGGGGTGAGCGTGAGGGTGCCGTCGTGCGCCTGGCTGATGCTCTTGACGATGGCGAGGCCGAGCCCGACGCCGGCGTGGTCGGTGCGTATTCGCTCGGTCCCGCGGTGAAACGGTTCGGCGAGCGTGGCGACCAGCCCCGGGGTAAGCCTGTCGCCGGTGTTCTCGACGGTGAGCTCGACGCTCCTGGGGTGGGCTCTGCTCGTGATCCACACGGTGCCCCGCTCGGACAGGTTGTGGACGATCGCGTTGTGCACGAGGTTCGTCGCCATCTGCAGCAGCAGCGCGTGCGAGCCGCTCGTCGGCGTCACCTCGCCCGAGGTCTCGATCGTGAGGCCGCGCTTCTCCGCGAGGAGGAGGAGCGTCTCGGTCGCCTCCTCGGTGATGAGGGACAGGTCGACGTCTTGCGCGGTGAAGGAGCGCTGGTCGGCGCGGCTGAGCACGAGCA
>DASYES010000435.1:0-7699 GCA_036498885.1 Pseudonocardia sp. | reverse complement strand
CCTCGCGACATCGGGGGAGTTCTCGCCGTCCCAGCTGCCCACCCCGGGTGCGGTACTGGCGGCGCTCGTGGAGCTGGTGACACGCGGGGAGCTCTGGCAGCACATCGCGATCAGCACCCAGCGGGTGCTCCTCGGCTTCGCCGCGGGTGCCGGATTCGGGCTCGTGCTCGGCGGTGTGGTCGGGCTCTCCCGTCCGCTCCGGGCGCTGTTGGCGCCCTCGATCCAGGCGCTCCGGGCGGTGCCGTCACTGGCCTGGGTGCCGTTGTTGCTGCTCTGGCTGGGCATTGGCGAGACCCCGAAGATCGTGCTCGTCGCGATCGGCGCGTTCTTCCCGATCTACACCACCGTGTCGGCCGCGCTGGCCCACGTCGACCGCCACCTCGTCGAGGTGGGCCGCGCGTACGGACGCTCCGGCGTGCGGCTGTTCCTCCGGGTCCAGCTGCCGGCGATCGCTCCGGCCGCGCTGTCGGGGCTGCGCCTCGGCCTGGCCCAGGGATGGCTGTTCCTGGTGGCAGCGGAGCTGATCGCGTCCTCGATCGGGCTCGGGTTCCTCCTGATCGACAGCCAGAACACCGGCCGTACCGACATCCTGCTCCTCGCGATCGTGCTGCTGGCGGTGATCGGCAAGGCCACCGACGGGCTGCTCGGCCTGGCCGAGCGCCGGCTGCTGCGCCGCTGGAGCTGAGCGCATCGAGGGAGCCGGGATCGGCTCGCGAGGCCGGCGACCACAACGACCTACGGTGAACAGATGCACCTCAGCGAGGGCGTCGACGGGTTCCGGTTGGCCTATGACGATCACCGTCCGCAGGGATCTCCCGAGGCGGCCGCCGTCGTGCTCCTACACGGATGGCCGGGGGACCGGCACGACTTCCGTGACGTGGTGCCGCTGTTGACGGGCCGGTGCCGGGTCGTCGTTCCCGACCTGCGCGGCTTCGGCGAGTCCGAGATGCCGGACGGCACCGCCCCTGCCGACTACGCGGCGGCCGCGCAGGCGCGCAGCGTCCTGGGGCTGATCGGCCAGCTGCGGCTGGGGCCGGCCGTCCTCGCCGGCTACGACGTCGGCTCGCGAATTGCGCAGGCCGCCGCGCGGGCACGACCCGATCTCGTGCGGGCACTCGTCGTGTCGCCGCCGCTGCCGGGTGCGGGTGACCGCGTGCTCTCGCCCGACGCGCAGCGTGAGTTCTGGTACCAGGCTTTCCATCGCCTCGGGCTCGCCGAGCAGCTGCTGGACGGGAACCGGGCGGCAGTGCGCTCGTACCTGGAGCATTTCTGGTCGCACTGGTCCGGGCCGGATTACGTGCCCGCCGCCGCTGAGCTGGATCGCCTGGCCGACGCCTACGCGCGCCCGGGTGCCTTCATCGCCTCGATCAACTGGTACCGCTCCGGCTCGGGAACCGTCGCGATGTCGCTCGCCGAGCGGGTGCCCGCGCCGTCCGAGCGCATCGCGGTGCCCACGACCGTGCTGTGGCAGGAACACGACCCGCTCTTCCCGCGCGCATGGTCCGACCGGCTCGATGGCCACTTCGCTGACGTGCAGGTGCGAGGGATCGGCGGCGTCGGGCACTTCACGCCTCTGGAGGCGCCTGGCGAGTTCGCCGACGCGATCCTGGAGCGGATCTGACGCAGGGCCTGCTGAACCACTCACGGCACCGGCCGGCGTTCCTGTCCGGCGACCGTCAGGCCCGGCCGACGCCGACGTGGCGCTCCAGGGCGGTGAGCCTCTCGGTGATGGGGGCGAGTTCGCGGCGCACGGCATCGGCGACGAGCCCCTCGGCCGCCGCGGGGGTGGTCGAGGTCTGGGCGCGGAGATGGACGTAGCCCGCGAGGGCCGCGACGACCGCGCGCCGGACCGTCTTGTGCTCCGCTCCCTGCGCGCGTAGCGCCCGTCCGGCGATCCCGTCGGTCTCCGCGACCAGCCCGAGGAGAAGGTGCTCGCAGCCGATGTAGTTGTGATCGAGGGAGATCGCCTCCGTGACGGCTGCCTGCAAGGCAGAGGAGGCCGGGGCGCTGAACCGCCGGACGCCGTCGGCGGCACCGGCCGAGAGCGGTTCGGCCGTGGATCGCGAGCCGAGGTCGCGTGCGAGCTGGTCGAGGTCCACATCGACGGCACGCAGCACGTGGAGGGCCAGGTTGGTGCCCTCGGACAGGATCCCGTTCAGGATGTGCCCGGTGTCGAGGGCGGGCGCACCATCGGCCTCGACCTGTTCGATCGCGAGCGTGAGCGCCTCGCGCGTTCGTGGCGTGAGTGCGGTCAGACGGCCGAGCGCGTCCTCGGGAGACAGCTCACCGGCAACCGCTGCACGCACGTCGGCCACCCGGCGCACCGCTTGCTCCAGCGATCTCTGGCAGATCGCGGAGACCGGGATTGCCGCCTCCTTCACAGCATCGGCCAGGTCGTCGGGCAGGTACACGTTGATCTTCGGCATGGTCAGCCACCTCCACAGCGAACCTACCCCCGGACCATGCCCCCATTAAAGGGGTATAACTCAACAGCCCTTCCCCTCACGAGGGGACCTGGTCGGTGTCTCTGCCGAGGATGAGGTCGGCCGCCTTCTCACCGATCATGATCGACGTGTTCCCGTTGAGCGACGACGAGGTGGAGCCGTGAGCGAGCTGTTGCGGAGGTCGTTGCGCGGCCACACGGAAGCCTTGAACGGTTATCGGGCGACACCGACCGCATCGACGCCCTGTACTGCATGGGACAGGGCCGCCTTGACGCTCCGCGTGGTCTCGTCGGCGAGAACCTCGGGCCGGTCGTGGAGGATCGCCTGCATCGTCTGCTCGGCGACCGACTCCGCCGAGATCTTGGGCCCGTCGACGTGGGACACGAGGTCGGTGTCGACATATCCGGCGTGCACTCCCACCACGAGCGTTCCCTGCTCTCGCAGCCCTGTGCGCAGGCCGTTCGTGAGCGCCCACTCGGCGGACTTCGACGCCGCGTAGCCCAGCATCTCGACCCGGGTGCGCCACGACGCGACCGAGAGCATGTTCACCAGTGCGCCGCCTCCGTTGCGGGCGAGGACGGGCGCGAAGGCCCGGGCGACGGACCAGGTGCCCAGGTAGTTCACTTCCATCTCTCTCCGGGCCCCGTCCAGTGCACCCGCGAACAGTCCGGTCCCGCTCGAGATCCCGGCGTTGTTGATCACGATGAGCGCGTTGCTCACGCGCTCGGCTGCCGCTGCCACCTGGTCGGGATCGGTGATGTCCATGCCGAGTGGGATGAGCCGTGGATCCGCGACGGTGGAGGGGTCGCGGACGCCTGCGTAGACGGCTGCTGCCCCGTGGTCCAGGAGGGCCTGCGCGAACGCCAGGCCGATGCCGCGGTTGGCTCCGGTCACCAGTGCTGTTGCACCTTCGATACGCATCTGACGCTCCGCTTCTGTTGGTCGATCTCAGCAGACATGCTGAGTACTAGTTTGCAATTCAGACGGTGTGCTGATTCTTCCCGGCCGGGCTGTGGCGAGGGCGACAGTGCGGTACCCGGCCGCGGGCCGGCTCTCGCACGCCACGAACCGCGGCAGCCCGCCCGAGGCGGAAGCGGGTTGTGAGCGAGGCGTACGGCTTTAAGGTCGTCGACCATGTACTCGACGCAGGTCTCCCGCCACGTGAAGGCACCTCGGTCGGCTGTTTATCGGGCACTCCTGGATACGGACGCGATCGCGAGATGGCGCGTCCCGGCCGGGATGAGCAGTCACGTCCACGAGTTCGATGCCCGCGAGGGCGGCTCGTTCCGTGTGTCGCTCACCTACGACGCACCGGGTGGGGCCGGCAAGTCGGACTCGAACACCGACACTTATCACGGACGCTTCGCCAGGCTCGTCCCGGACGAGCAGGTGGTCGAAGTGTTCGAGTTCGAGACGGCAGATCCCGCGCTCGGCGGGACCATGACGATGACGACCAGCCTCCGCGATGCCGACGGCGGCACGGAGGTCGTCATCGTGCACGAGGGGATTCCCGACAGCGTGCCTGCCGCCGACAACGAGACGGGTACGCAGATGGCGCTGGACAACCTCGCGGCGCTCGTCGAGGAGAGGGGGACGACGCCGCAAGGGCGTTGACCGCGCCTGCCATCGCGGTGCTGACCGACCGTCGCGAGGGTGTGTCGGTGGGGTTCCCCCGGCCCTGAGCGTGCGGCGGCCGCTCAGCCGGGCAAGACCACGACCTGCCACGGCGGATCCGCCAGGGTCACCGTCCTGGCCCTGTTCGCATCCTTCAGGGCGCCTGGGTCCGCGAGCGATCCCGCCAGCCATCGCGCCGACGTCGACAGCACCACGCGGTCCTCGGGATTGACCACCACGACGTCGACGGCGAGGTCACCCAGCTCCCTCAGCACCAGCGTCTCGAAGCGCGCCACCGGGACGTCCGCTCCCGCGACACCGACGAACTCCCCGTAGGCGAGGACGGGCACGGTGAGCGTCAGCAGGTACCGGTCGGTGCCGTGCACGTCGACGTACGGGCCGACGATGTGCCGGCGGCCGGTCCGGCGCGGCACGACGAACCACTCCGCCGCGGCGTAGTCGTAGAAGCCGACGCTATGAGGGTTGAGGTCGACCTCGAGCCGTCGCGGGTCGCCCCGCTCGGGCTCGCATTGCCACCATTCCAGGCGCAACGGCTGATCGGCGAGGAAGCCCGGCGCGACGATCACACCCATCCCGACCGCGATCTCGCGCTTCCTGTGGAGCAGGTCCACCAGCGAATCGCGCATCGCGGTGACGTCCCGGTCGGCCATCGGCTCGCCGCGCTCCCGCGCCGCGCGGTGCGCGTCCAGCACGCTGTCCCGCACGGCCGCCACGGAATGGAAGACACGCTCGACGACGGTGGCGATCAACGTCGCCGCCTGTCGGGCAGCGGCGTCGTCCACGCGGCCGGACGTGCTCACCGGATGCTCACCCATCACCCTGCCCCTGCCGCTGCGGGAGGAAAGTTCGAACCGTGCCCGGCGCTGCGCTGCTGTCCGCGGCGGGTCAGGCGGAGGTGCACATCGATCAGGTGCGCGGTGACGGCGCCGATGTGGTCTTCGGTGATCCGCCGGGCGAGGGCACCGTCGCGCGCCTCGATCGCGTCGACGACCTGCCGGTGGTTGGCCACCGTCGACGTCAGCTCCGGGGCCGAGCGCGGTGTGCCCCACAGCAGCTGGCCCAGCTCGGCCTGCAGCTCGATCTCCTGCAGCGCGAGCCGGACGGACTGGGCGGCGGCTGCCGTGTCGATGTAGTAGCGGCTCTCGATCCGGCGTTGCTGGATGCCCTCCGACGAGGTCGCCATCCGGTCGAGGATCTCGCGCAGGCGGGCGATCTCGCTCGCAGTGGCCCGCTGGGCACACAGCCGTGCCGCGGTGCCCGCCACCGCGGCGTGGACGTCACCGAGCTCGCGCAGATCGGTGCTGCCGATCTCGTGCAGTCGTCCGAGCGACAGCTCGGTGAGGGCCTCCTCCGAGGCGCGCACGAAGCTGCCCCCGCCTCGGCCGCGGCGCGTCGACACCAGGCCGCGGGTTCGCAGATCCGACAACGCGTCGCGCAGGGTGACGGTGGACACGTTCAGCATGGCGGCCAGCTGGGTCTCGGACGGCAGCTGTTCGCCGTCGACGATGATGCCGAGCGCGATCGCGCTCCCCAGCCGGCGGACCACCGCCTCGCTGCGTCCCGAGCCGTCGTCGAGTGGTGCGAACACCGCTTGTCGCGCATCGCCGGAGAGCAGCCGCATCAGCGCACCTCCCGCACATTTCGCCTCGCGGTGAAGTCTGGCACGAGAGCGGGCGCGGGTCGGGGCGACGTGCGGCTTGACCGTTGAAATGTGATCTCATAGGTTTCGCGTGCTCGTGTCCTACCTCACATCCAGGAGACCTCGTGACTCCGATCGACCCCGATGCGCATCCCAGCGGTGACGCGCTCACGCGGCCGTTCACGCCCGGGATGACGGCCAACGACCCCGGCCTCGCCGCGTACCCCGAGTCGGTCGCTGCTCCTGTCGACATCGAGATCGTCGATCGCGAGACCCGTGAGTTCGTCGAGGAGTGGCGCAACGCCTCGTACAACTGCTATTCGTCGGGCCACAAGTTCTGCCGTGAGGTCTGCCCGGTGATGCAGGTGACGCGCAACGAATCCTGGACGCCCACCGCCTTCCACGCCAACGTCGTGGCGATGGAGCGCGGTGAGCTCGAGGTGGCCGACATCGCCGCGGACTACGTCAACTGCACCCAGTGCGGTGCCTGCGAGCTGCGTTGCCCGAACACGCTGTTCACCGGCGACTTCTACCGCTTCCGCACGCGCACGGTCGACGTGGTCAAGGCGGTGCGCGCGCTGGCCGTGGACAAGGGGGTCCACCAGCCGGGGTGGCGCACCTGGAACGCCCGCACCGACGATCGAACTCACGAGCCGGTGCTCGGGGACGTCGAGGTCGGCCAGGACGCGGTCCGTGACTGGGCCGACGGTCTCGACCTGCCTCTCGGCGGTGAGACGGTCCTGTTCGTCGACTGCGAGGCCGCCTTCTACCGCACGTCGGTACCCCGGGCCGTCGCGCAGATCCTGCAGCAGGCGGGGTACGAGTTCGGGCTCATGGGCGAGCAGTGGTGCTGCGGGGGCCCGGCCGCCGAGATGGGCTACGTCGAGCAGGCGCAGCGGTTCGCCCGCCACAACCTCGACAACTGGCGGTCCACGGGCACACGGCGGGTGCTGGTGCTCGACCCGCACGACTACATCTCCTTCACCGAGGACTACCCGACGTACTTCGGCGAGGAGTTCGACATCGAGATCGTGCTGGTGGTGGAGCTGCTCGCCGAGCTGCTGCGAGACGGGCGGATCACGCCGTCGGTGCCGGTCGAACGCACGATCACCTACCACGACCCCTGCCGGCTCAACAAGCGCAAGGGGATCTGGCAGGAGCCCCGAGAGATCCTGCGCGCGATCCCGGGGCTCACCTTCAACGACGTGGACCGTGTGACGCAGTGGTCGTTCTGCTCCGGCGGGGGTGGGGGCCTGCCGGTGGAGAAGCCGGAGTTGGCGGCGGCGATCAGCGACAGGAGGCTGGACGCCGCCGCCACTCTGGGAGTCGACACGCTGGTGAGTGCCTGCCCGTGGTCGGAGCGCCCGCTCGCGGCGGCCGGGGACGCGCGCGACATCGATGTCGTCGACATCCACGAGCTGCTCGCCGAGTCGCTCGGGATCACGGTCGGCGGCAGCCGCGGCGAGGTGGGGGACCGGCGCGGCTGCTCCGGTGGCGGCTGTGGCGGTGGCTGCGGGAGCGCGTCGTGAGCATCACCGCCGAGCGCCTGTCCGCCGACCAGGTCGACCGCGTCGTCGAGCGGCTGCGCACCGTGCTGCGCGACGAGCAGATCCTCACGTCCAAGACCGACCGCTACAACCGGGCCCGTGTGCCGGCGCCCTTCCCGGTGCACCGGTGGGCGGAGCGGGTGCCCGATCTGGCGGTCCTGCCGACCTCCACCGACGAGGTGGCGGCGGTCGTCCGGATCGCCAACGAGCTCAAGGTCCCGGTCGTCCCGCGGGACGGGGGCACCGGCCTGACCGACGGGGCGGTCCCGCTGCGGGGCGGCATCGTCGTGGACGTCAAGCGGATGAACCAGATCCACGAGCTGGACCTGGACAACCGCACGGTGACCGTCGGCACCGGTATCAACATGCTCAAGCTCAACGAGCAGCTGGCCCGGCACGGCCTGATCTATCCCGACGATCCCGCGTCCTACCCG
>DASYES010000434.1:0-2109 GCA_036498885.1 Pseudonocardia sp. | reverse complement strand
GTGTGCGCGAGCAGGTGCCGGACCTCGATGCCCTGCTTCCCGTTCGCCGCGAACTCCGGCCAGTAGGTGGCCACCGGGGCGTGGAGGTCGAGCTCCCCCCGGTCCACCAGGATCAACGCGGACAGGCTGGTGAGGGTCTTCGTCGAGGACCACACGTTGACGATCGTGTCCTTTGCCCACGGCGTCGTCCGCGCCCCGTCGGCGAAGCCGCCCCACAGATCGACCACGACGTCGCCGTCCACGTCGACCACGATCGAGGCTCCGAGCTCCTCACCGGATTCGAGATTCTTCTCCAGCGCGGTCCGGACGGCGTCGAAGCGGTCGCTGCACACACCGTTGATGTCAGCCATTACTGAAGTTGCTCCTCGTTGTCGAGCAGGTAGGGCGACCACAGCGGACGGACGCCGTTCTCAGAGTTCTAGCGGGCCGGCAGGGCGAAATCGATCCCCAGGAGCGCGCCGACGGCGAGCCCTGCCTTCTGCGCGGTCCGCTCCGCACCGCTGTTGCGGTCGGCGTTGCCGGCACCCGACCCGTCAGCTGCGCTCGGTCCGCCCGGACAGCTGCTCCACGAGCAACAGCAGCGCGCTGTGATCGAGGCCTCCATGGCCCTGTGCACGCAGCGACCCCACCAGTTGCGCCACGTGCGCGCCGAGCGGGATCGCGACGCCGGCTTCGCGTGCCGCCGCCGTCACGATGCCCAGGTCCTTGTGGTGCAGGTCGATCCGGAAGCCCGGGGCGAACTCGCGGGCCCGCATCCCGGCCGCCTTCCGGTCGAGCACCGCGCTGCCGGCGAGCCCGCCGCCGAGCACCGCTGTGGCGGACTCGGTGTCCACACCGTGCGCCTCGAGGAACACCAGCGCTTCGGCGAGCAACTGGATGTTGCCGGCGACGATGAGCTGGTTCGCGGCCTTGACGGTCTGACCCGCAGCCACCGGGCCGACGTGCACCACCGTGGCACCGACGACGTCCAGGTACGGTCGGGCGGCCTCGACGTCCTCAGCCGCCCCGCCGACCATGATCGACAACGAGCCCTCCTTCGCACCGGCCTCGCCGCCGCTGACCGGGGCGTCCACCACGCGGATGTCGCGCTCGGCCCCGGCTGCAGCCACGCGGCGGGCGACGTCCGGGCGGATGGTGGAGCAGTCGATGTGCAGCGTGCCGGGCTTCGCCGACGCGTAGATCCCCTCATCGGAGAGGGCGAGCTCCTCGACGTCCGGGCTGTCGGGGACCATCGTGATCACGACGTCGGCATCGCGCACAGCCTCGGCCACGCTCCGCGCGGCCCGCCCGCCGCGCTCGACCAGCCGGTCCACCGCGGGGCGGGAACGGTTGTAGCCCACGACGTCGTACCCGGCGTCGATCAGGTGGCCCGCCATGGGGGCACCCATGATCCCCAGCCCGATGAAAGCGATCGTGGTGCGTTGCGGGGTGTTCATCGCTCGCTCTCCCTGCGCTCGGCCGCCGCTCCGCGGTGGCGCTTTCTCGATGATTCGCTCACACGCTCACCCATGGTCAATGATTCGCTCACGCGTTCTCCTGGGTCGTGGCGCCGCGCTGCGCTGACGGCAGCCAGTCGAAGGCACGGTCGCTCGTGGTGGACGGCTGGTACTCCAGGCCGATCCACCCGGTGTACCCGGCCCGGTCGAGCGCCGCGAGATGCTGGTCGACGGGGATCTCGCCGGTTCCGGGCTCGTGCCGGCCGGGTGCGTCGGCAATCTGGACGTGCCCGATCCGGTCGGCGTACCGCGCGATCGCGGCGGAGACGTCATCGCCGTTGACGGTGAGGTGGTACAGATCGGCGAGCAGCTTCAGGTTCGGCGCGGCGACGCGGTCGGCCACCGCGATCGCGTCGACGGCCGTGCGCAAGGGATAGCGGTCCACGCCGCTCACCGGTTCGAGCACAACGGCGCCGTCCACCCGGCCGGTGGCGTAGGCGAGGTTCTCCGCCGCCACGTCGTCCTGCTCGATGGGGTCGGTGCCAGGGATGCGGTTGCCGTAGAGGGCGTTGAACACGCCGGTGCCCAGGCGCGCCGCGATTCCCACCGCGATGTCGACGCTCGCCCGGAACTCCGTCTCCCGCCCGGGCAACGACACGAGCCCCCGGTCACC
>DASYES010000433.1:0-2700 GCA_036498885.1 Pseudonocardia sp. | reverse complement strand
CGAGACGCTGGGCGCCGACCGTGGCGATCTCACCCGGCGGCTGATCGAGGGCCGGCAGAAATACTCGTCGATCTTCAACTACCCGACGCTCTCGTTCGCCGACGTCGGCGTCATCGGGTGGCTCGTCGACGGCGCCGCGATCTGCAATCAGGTGCCGCTGTGCCGCAGCTCCTTCGGACCGTACGCCCGGGCGATGATCCGGATCTGCAAGGAGGAGTCGTTCCATCAGCGCCAGGGCTAGGAGCTGCTGATGACGATGATGCGCGGCTCCGAGGCGCAACGGGCCATGGTGCAGGACGCCGTGAACCGGTGGTGGTGGCCGTCGCTGATGATGTTCGGCCCGCCCGACGCCGACTCCCCGAACTCGGCCCAGTCCATGGCCTGGAAGATCAAACGGCACAGCAACGACGAGCTGCGCCAGCGGTTCGTGGACATGAGCGTCCCGCAGGCCGAGGCGCTCGGCGTGACACTGCCCGACCCGGAGCTGCGCTGGAACGAGGAGCGCGGACAACACGACTTCGGCGAGATCGACTGGGCTGAATTCAAGCAGGTGATCTCGGGCGACGGGCCGATGAACGCCGAGCGGATCGCCCATCGGCGGCGGGCCGACGAGGAAGGCGCCTGGGTGCGCGAGGCAGCGGCGGCGCACGCGGCGAAGCGTACGGGGGCTCTGTCATGACGGACTGCACCGAGCGGCACCGGGACGCAGCGGACGAAGGCTTCGCGGCCGAGGGCCAGGAGGACATGACCATGGGGGATCGGGCATGAGCGGCGATGAGCAGATCCGGCACGAGTGGCCCTTGTTCGAGGTGTTCGTGCGGGCCAAGCGCGGACTCAACCACGTGCACGTCGGATCGCTGCGGGCGGCCGACTCCGAGATGGCACTGCACCACGCGCGGGACCTCTACACCCGGCGCAACGAGGGCGTGAGCATCTGGGTGGTCCGGTCCGACGACGTGGTGTCGTCCGGGCCCGGCGACAAGGACGCGTTCTTCGCGCCGAGCGGTGACAAGGTGTACCGCCACCCGACGTACTACTCCATTCCCGAATCCGTTCCGCACATCTGAGGCCGGTCATGTCTTTCGACGCCGCGTACGAGGCACTCACCGATCACGACGACGACGCGCGCTGGGCGTACGGGACCGGATTCGCCGATCCGCTCGCCAGAGTGTCCACCGCGATCCCGGACGGGGTCGACCACGCCGACCTCGCGACGTACTGCCTCATGCTCGGCGACGACGCGCTGATCATGTCGCATCGGCTCCAGCAGTGGGTGACGCGCGCGCCCGAGCTGGAAGACGAGCTGGCCGTCGCGAACATCGGGCTCGACCTGCTCGGACAGGCGCGGCTGCTGCTCACCCGGGCCGGCGAGGCCGAGGGCGCCGGGCGCGACGAGGACACGTTGGCGTTCCGCCGGAACCCGCACGAGTTCCGCAACGTACGCCTGGCCGAGCGGGTCGACGACGACTTCGCGCAGCTGGTGGGGCGCCTGCTCGTGTTCGCGACGTGGCGGCTTGCGTTGCTCGACCGGCTTGCCGTGTCCGGCGACCCGGTGCTCGCCGCGATCGGGGCCAAGGGCGTCAAGGAAGTGACCTACCACCGGGAGTACGCGGCACAGTGGATGGTTCGGCTCGGAGACGGCACACCGGTGTCCCACGAGCGGATGCAGGCCGCGATCGACGCGGTGTACCCGCTGGTCGCCGAGCTGTTCAAGACGTCCGAGATCGAGCGGCGGCTGGCCGGGACGGGCATCGCGGTTGACCCGGCGACGTTGCGGCCGGAGTTCGACGCCGTGATGTCCGAGGTGGTGAAGACGGCGACGCTGCGCCTGCCGTCGCCGTCGTCCACATTTAACGGCGTTGTCGGCCGCGATGGCGAGCACACTCCGGCGCTGGGCGAGATCCTCCGGGAGATGCAGGAGTTACCGCGGGCGTTACCGGACGGTGCGTGGTGACCGGCGTCAGCGCTGGCGCGAGGCGTGCGGGGAACGGGTTTGCCACGGGCGCGGCGGATGCGGGTGCGGTCGACGGGGTGAACGCGGGTGCGGCGGATGCGGGTGCGGTCGACGGGGTGAACGCGGGCGCGGCGGATGCGGGTGCGGTCAACCGGGTGAACGCGGATGCGGTGGCAGCGGGTGCTGTGAACCGGGTGACCGCAGGCTCGGCGGGCGTTGTGGTCGCGGTCGACGTTGTGGCCGCCGTGGCCGATCCGGAGCTGCCCATGGTCACGCTTGCTGATTTGGGCATTCTGCGCGATGTGCGGGTGAAACCGGACGGTGGCGTGGACGTGGCTATCACACCCACCTATTCGGGATGTCCGGCCATGGTGACGATCCGGGATGACATCGTCGCGGCGTTGGCCCGGGCCGGGTTCGGGGCGGTCAACGTGCGTACGGTGCTGTCGCCTGCCTGGACCACCGACTGGATAACGGAATCCGGTAAGGCGAAACTCGCGGCTGCGGGGATCGCTCCGCCCGGTGCGGCGCCGAAGCGGGGCGCCGGGCCGGTGCCGCTGATGCTGGGCAAGCGGCGCACCGAGGTCGCCTGTCCCCGCTGCGGGCATGGCGACACCGAGCAGATCGCGGCGTTCAGCGCTACCGCGTGCCGTGAACTGCGGCGATGCCCGGCTTGTCAGGAACCGTTCGAGCACGTGAAGGAGATCTGACGTGGCGGTGCGCGGGTTCCACGAGCTGCGGGTCGC
>DASYES010000432.1:0-1722 GCA_036498885.1 Pseudonocardia sp. | reverse complement strand
CACCGCGCCGAGACGATGGTCTCGCGCATCGTCAAGGACTACCCGGACCTCAGCTGGGACGATGTTCTCGCTCAGACCACCCCGGGTGCCACGGTGGGCAGGCCGCACATCGCCGACGCCCTGGTCGCGCGCGGTTACGTGGCCGATCGCAGCGCGGCGTTCCAGAGCATCCTGCATTGGCGGGGCGGCTACTACCAGCCGCATCAGGCGCCGGAGCCGGTCGTCGGGGTGCGTCTCATTGCCGAGGCCGGCGGGGTGCCGGTGATCGCGCATCCTGGAGCCCGCGGTCCGGAGCGGCTGCTGAACGACTCACGGCTGCGCGCGCTGGTGGATGCCGGGCTGTTCGGCCTGGAGGCATACCACCGCGACAACATCCAGGGCAGCCCCGAGAAGTGGGCGGCCACGGCCAAGAAGTTCGGACTCGTCACCACCGGCTCGAGCGACTATCACGGCGAGGGCAAGCCGAACCGCCTGGCCGAGAACACCACCACCCGCGAGGTCTACGAGCAGATCGTGGCGCGCGGCACCGGCGCGGTGCCGTTCCGCGGCTAGCGCGGCTAGTGCGCCTTGTTGAACTGGCCGGTGATGTCGGTGTCGGGCCCGTGGAGGGTCAAGACCGAGCCGTCGCAGGTCACCTCGAGCTTCGATCCGGGCGTTGGATCGAAGAAGGTGCCGACGCGCACGGGTGAACCCGTCGCGGGATCGGTCGAGTCCCACGCCCAGTCGGCGAGAGTCAGCACGCTCTGCTCGTCGTCGCTCCACGCCCATGTCGAGCTGCCGGTGCGGTCGATCCCCACGACGTAGGAGTGGCCACCGACGACCGCGGTCGTCGTGGTGGCGTTGTGCAACGTCATCGTGTCGTGGGCGAACTTGAGGGTCGCCGTCCCGGTCGTCGTGTAGAGGTCGATCGGCAAGCCGAGGCCACTGAGCCAGAGCCGGTTCTGCAGGGCGTAGTTGTCGTCATCCAGAGTCCAGGAGCCGAGCATGCACGCCGCGACGGTGTCGTCCGCGCGCTCGAGGGGCGTGCGCGGGGTCGTCGTGCTTGACGCAGCGTGCGGGCTGCATCCCGTCAGGCCGAGTGCCAGGGTCGCCGCGGCGCAGGCGACCAGCGCTGTGGTGCGATTCATCATGAAACCTCCGTCGTCTATTCGACGAGCGAGACCCGTTTCGGGGTTGACAGAATCACTGCGAGATTCGTGCGAAATCCGCGTCATAGTTCGCCCGAAACGCGGTCTCTTCTAGTACCCAGTAGGAAAGTTGTGACGCTGGGCGGGTTTCGCACCGCGCAATCGGGTTGCGCCGCGAGATCTGGGGGGGCTTCCGGTCGGGGGACTGGGGCCCCCTCCTTCTTTGTCCGACGGCGCTGTTCCGAAGCCCTACGCGGCGGGCGGCGTCGCCGCGCCACCACTCGCGCCGCCGGTGCGACGACGGGTGCGACGGCGGCGGGTGGGTGCGGTGCCGTCGTGGGCTCCGCCTCCGGCCTCGCGGTGCGCCGGGTTGCCCTCGGTGTGCGGGGTGCGGGGCGTGCTCGATCCTGTCGAGCCGGATCCCGAACCGCCGCGTGAACGCTGCCGGGGCGGCCGTCCGTCGCTGCCGCCGGCGCGCTCGCCGGTCGACCCGGCGGTGCGGGCGCGCGGCTCGTGCACGATCGTCGAGGCGCGCAGGCGGCCCTTCGTTCCGGTCGGGATGTCGAGGTCGGTGAACAGGTGCGGCGACGAGGAG
>DASYES010000431.1:0-5173 GCA_036498885.1 Pseudonocardia sp. | reverse complement strand
CGGCGTTCGTGTCGAACACCGCCACGGTGGCGATGCTCCTGCCCACGGCGATGGGCATCCTCAGCGTGATCGCGAAGCTGATGCAGGACCGCGGGCTCGTCGCGGAGGACTTCGACCCGCTCCGGCTGCGCGTCGGCGCTGCGCTGATGCTGATGTTGGCGTACGGCGCGAGCGTGGGCGGCCTGCTGACGCCGGTCGGCAGCCCACCCAACCTGATCGGCCGCGGACTGATCGAGGAGGCCACCGGCGAGCGGATCACCTTCGCGCAGTGGGTGGCGATGGCGTTTCCGGTCTGCCTGCTGATGTTCGTGGCGCTGGCCGTCGTGCTGCTGCTGCTCAACAAGCCGGAGATCCGCCGCATCGACGGCGTCGCGGAGTACGTGGTCGAGCAACGCGCCCAGCTGGGACCGCTGTCACGTGCCGAGAAGAACACGCTGATCGCGTTCGGCGTCACCGTGACCCTGTGGATCTTTCCCGGCATCGTCGCGCTCGTGGCGGGCAGCGACTCGCCCGCCTACGACGCGGTGAGCGCGCGGCTCGACGAGGGCATCGTCGCCGTGTTCGGGGCGTCACTGCTCTACCTGCTCCCGACGGACTGGCCCAAGCGCGAGTTCACGCTCCGCTGGAGGGACGCCCAGCAGATCGACTGGGGCACGATCCTGCTGTTCGGCACCGGCATCATCTTCGGCGCGCTGCTCGCCGACACCGGCCTGGCCAGGACGCTGGGCGAGGCCGTGGCGACGGGGCTCGGGCTCTCGAGCGTGGTCACCATCACGATCTTCGCGGTGCTGCTCGCGATCCTCGTCTCGGAGACCACCAGCAACACCGCGTCAGCGGCCGTCGTTGTGCCGATCGTCATCCCGATCGCGGTGGCCGCGGGGGTCAACCCCTTCGTGCCCGCGCTGGCCGCCACGTTCGCGGCGTCGTTCGGCTTCATGCTGCCGGTGTCGACGCCGCAGAACGCCATCGTCTACGGGTCCGGCGCTGTGCCCATCACCACGATGATTCGGTCCGGCGCCGCCTTCGACCTCATCGGAGCGATACTCATCATCGTGTTCCTTCCGCTGATGGTCGCCGTCCTCGGGCTCGGCGTCGCATGACCCCCCAGACAATCGCCGTGATCCCGGGCGACGGCATCGGTCACGAGGTGATCGATGCGGCCAGGACCGTGCTGGACGCCGTGTGCGCCCGCCACGACATCGAGCTCAGCTACACCGAGTTCGACTGGTCCTGCCGCCGCTTCGAGCGCGAGGGCGCGATGATGCCGCCCGACGGGATCGACACGCTCCGTGCGTTCGACGCGATCCTGCTCGGCGCCGTGGGCTGGCCGGGCGTGCCGGACCACGTGTCGCTGTGGGGACTGCTGATCCCGATCCGTCGCGCGTTCCGCCAGTACGTCAACCTGCGCCCCATCCGGGTGTTCGACGGCGTGCAGAGCCCGCTGCGCGGCGCCGAGAACGTCGATTTCGTCGTCGTCCGTGAGAACGTCGAGGGCGAGTACAGCGAGGTCGGCGGCCGCGTGAACCGGGGCTTCCCCGACGAGATGGCCGTGCAAGAGTCGATCTTCACGCGGGTCGGGGTGAGCCGGATCGCCGACTTCGCCTTCGAGCTGGCGGCGTCCCGGCGCGGGTACCTCACCTCCGCGACGAAGTCGAACGGGATCGTGCACACCCTCCCGTTCTGGGACGAGGTCGTGGCCGAGCGCGCGGCCCGGCACCCGGACGTGCGGTGGGACAGCGAGCACATCGACGCCCTCGCGGCGAAGTTCGTGCTGCAGCCCGAGCGGTTCGACGTGGTGGTGGGCTCGAACCTGTTCGGCGACATCCTCTCCGATCTCGCCGCGGCCGTCGCGGGCTCGATCGGGATCGCGCCGTCGGCCAACCTGGACCCCACGAGGGAGTTCCCCTCCATGTTCGAACCGGTGCACGGTTCGGCACCGGACATCGCCGGCACAGGTGTGGCCAACCCGGTGGGGGCGGTATGGTCAGCGGCTCTGATGCTGGGGCACCTCGGCCACCCGGACGCGGCCGCCGACGTGCTGGCCGCGATGGAGGCCACGCTGGCGAAGCCGGAGACGCGCACGGCCGACCTCGGGGGCAGCGCCTCGACCTCCGAGGTGACCGAGGCCCTGGTGGCGCGACTGCGCTGAGCGGGGGCGGGCTGATCGCCGGACGAACGGCACGTCCGCTCGTAAGGTTCGGACGAACGGGTCGCTCGTCGGCTCAGCCCGCCGGCTTTGCGGGGCGTTGCGTCGCGAACCACGTGATCCAGCGGCGTTGGCCGGGTGTCTCCACCGCGTGACGCCGGTAGTGCTCCCGGGTCCAGCGCACGGCATCGTCGGCCGGGTGGCCCGCAAGCACGGCCATGCAGGCGATCACGGTGCCCGTCCGGCCGTTGCCGCCGTCGCACGCCACCTCGACCAGCTGTCCGGTGCGGGCGAGCGAGTAGGCGTGCTCGATCAGCGCGGCGGCCGCCTCGTGATCACGCGGGATGCGGAAGTCGGGCCAGTCGATCCAGTCGGCGGGCCAGTCGGGGCGCCACGCCGGTGCGCGGTCGAACAACCGCCGCTTCGCCTCGGGCGGGCGGCCGAGGTAGAGGCCATACGTCGGGCAGGGCCCGGGCGGGACGGGCTGGCGGCGGCCACGCCCCCGCACCGGGGTACCGTCGGGCAGCGCGATCGCGCCGACGAGCTGGTCCGTCATCCAGCCATCCTGCCGCCGGGTGATCGACGGCTCTGTATGGGGTCGCAAAACGCCTTGATCGTTCTGAGAGCTGCGTATCGGCCCTTGTGAGGGCGCTCACCCGGATCTCGTGGCGATATACGATCTATCCGGGGCGCCGGAGCTCCGGAAATTGGGGGTGCGCACGCGCATGGAGATCGTCCGCTACATCGAGCCGGGAGCGCAGAGCCCCCGCGTCGGTCTGCGCCGGGACGGCAAGGTGTTGCCGTTGCCCTGGACCAGTGTCGCGGAGCTGCTGCGCGAGTCACGCGACGAGCTGCGCGAACGGCTGACCGCAGCCGGTGACGCCGAGGTGGACGCGGACGCCGTCACCTTCCTGCCGCCCGTGGACGGCCGTACCGAGGTGTGGGCGGCGGGCGTCACCTACGAGCGCTCGCGCACCGGGCGGGTGGAGGAGAGCAGCGAGGCCTCCGTCTACGAGAAGGTGTACGACGCGGAGCGCCCAGAGCTGTTCCTGAAGTCGGTCGCCTGGCGGGTCGTCACCGACGGCGAGCCGGTGGCCCTGCGTTCGGACTCCACCGTCGACGTCCCCGAGCCGGAGCTCGCGGTCGTCGCCAACAGGTTCGGCGAGATCGTCGGCTACACGGTGTGCAACGACATGAGCTCACGCTCCATCGAGGGCGAGAACCCCCTGTACGTCCCGCAGGCGAAGATCTTCAGCGGGTGCTGCGCGCTGGCCACCGGCATCCGGCCGGCCTGGGAGGTGCCCGACGCGGGCGACCTGGCCATCTCCGTGCGGGTACGGCGCGGCGAGGAGACCGTCTTCAGCGGCGACACGAGCACCGCGCGACTGCACCGCACGCTCGAGGAGCTGGTCGCGGCCCTCTTCGCGCCCACCGACTTCCCCGACGGGGCGATCCTCGCCACCGGCACGGGGATCGTCCCGGAACTCAGCTTCTCACTCGCGGAGGGCGACCGGGTGGAGATCGAGATCGCCGAGGTGGGCACCCTGACCAACCCGGTCGTCCGCGGCCGCGAACCGATGTCGTGGCTCGTCGACGCCCTCGACCGGCCGGACGCCAGAAGGAAGGCGCAGCTGTGAACGACACCACCCACGACGAGCTCGACGCGGTTCTCGCCGCGGCCGCCAGTGCCGCCGCTCCGTTGGCCGCGCTGCGCCCGGCGGAACGTGCAGCGCTGCTGCGGGCCGCTGCCGACGCCCTGGACGCCGCTGCCGACGAGCTGGTGCCGATCGCCATCGCCGAGTCGGCGTTGCCGGAGCCTCGGCTGACCGGCGAGGTGGCGCGCTCCAGCGGGCAGCTGCGGCTGTTCGCCGAGGCACTCGAGGAGGGCTCCTACCTCGAGGTCATCATCGACACCGCCGACCAGGACGCGGCCCCGGTTCCCCGGCCCGACCTACGGCGCATGCTGGTGCCGCTCGGCCCGGTGCTGGTGTTCGCGGCGAGCAACTTCCCCTTCGCGTTCAGCGTGCCCGGGGGCGACACGGCCTCGGCGCTGGCGGCGGGTGCGCCCGTCGTGCTCAAGGCCCATCCCGGCCACCCCGAGCTGTCGCGGCGCACCAGCGAGGTGCTCATCGAGGCGCTGCGCGCCGCCGGGGCTCCCGAGGGGACGTTCGCGGTGGTGCACGGCATGGACGCCGGCATCACGGCGCTGGTCGACCCGCGGATCAAGGCCGCGGCCTTCACCGGTTCGGTCCGTGGTGGCCGGGCGCTGCTCGACATCGCCTCCACGCGCCCCGAGCCGATCCCGTTCTACGGGGAGCTGGGCAGCCTCAACCCGGTGTTCGTCACGCAGGCTGCGGTGGCCGCGCGCGGTGAGGCGATCGTCGACGGCTTCGTCGGCTCGTTCACCCTCGGCACCGGCCAGTTCTGCACGAAGCCCGGCCTGATGTTCCTCCCGGAGGGACACGGGCTGGAGCAGCGGCTCGTCGAGAGCGCCCGCGGTGTCGGCGCGGCCGGGATGCTCAACGACCGGATCCGCGCCGGGCACGCCGAGGAGCGCGAGCGGCTCGCGGGACTCAGCCAGCTGCGCACCCTCGTCCGCGGGGACGACGCTGAGGCCAGGGTCGCTCCCACGCTGCTGGCGACCACCGCGAAGGAGCTTCTCGCCGACCCGGAGCCGGTGCTGCAGGAGTGCTTCGGACCCACCTCGATCGTCGTCGAGTACAGCGGCCCCGAGGAGCTGCGCGCGGCGGCCGAGGCGTTCGGGGGCAACCTGACCGTCACCATCCACGCCGAGGACACCGACTCCGCGGCGTTGTCGCCGCTGATCGACGTGATGCGGGACCGTACCGGCCGGCTCGTCTACAACGGCTGGCCCACCGGGGTGGCCGTGGCCTGGGCGATGCACCACGGCGGCCCGTACCCGTCCACCACGTCGTCGATCCACACCTCCGTCGGCGTCACCGCGGTGCGCCGGTTCCTGCGGCCGGTCTGCTACCAGAACACGCCGCAAGCCCTGCTGCCCGAGGC
>DASYES010000430.1:0-13889 GCA_036498885.1 Pseudonocardia sp. | reverse complement strand
CGCACGCGCGCCCGGATCGCCTCGATGTAGACGACCTCGAGGCCGTCGCGCACGCCGAGGTGGACGTTGCCGAGGGTGGTCTGGTGCAGGTCCTCGAGGTAGGGGAAGGCGGCGTCGCGCAACCCGAGCCCGCGTGGCGCGAGCGCGGAGAGCTCGAGCAGCCGCAGCCCCACGGAGTAGCGACCGGCGTCGTCGCGCTCCAGCGCGCCCCAAGCGAGCAGCTCGCGGACGAGCCGGTGCGTGGTCGGCAGCGTCAACCCGGCGCGGCGGGAGATCTCGCTGAGTGTGAGCGTCCGATGGGCGGGCCCGAACGCGTCCAGGACGGCGAGCACGCGTCCCGCGGCCGTCCTTCGCACTCCACCGTCGTCGACGGGGGAACGGGTGGGCCGATGTTCCCCGGTCACGGTCATGTCGCACCTTCCCCCAGCACACCACTGTGGACAGACGGGTCGCGAGCACGTGCTACGGGCTCGGCGGCGGGATGAGCCCCTCCCTGATGGCCACCAGCGCTGCCTGCGTGCGCGACGAGAGCTGCAGCTTCGTGAGCACGTGGCTCACGTGCGTGCGTGCCGTGCGGTCGCTGATGTAGAGCTCGGCGGCGATCTGACGGTTGGACAGGCCGCGCGCGACGAGGGCCAGAACCGTGCGCTCCCGGGCGGTGAGCGCGGCCAGTCCGGTGGGCGGGGACACCAGCTGGCGGGTCAGCCGGCCGGCCACGGCAGGGTCGAGATGCACCTCGCCCCGGGCGGCCGCGCGGATCGCGGCGGCCACCTCGTCGGGGTCGGCGTCCTTGAGCAGATAGCCCGCCGCACCTGCCTGCAGCGCCGCGTACACCCGCTCGACCTCGCCGAAGCTCGTCAGCATCACGACCCGGACGTCCGGGTACGACGCGAGGATCTCCGCTATCGCGCTGATCCCGTCCATCTCGGGCATCAGCACGTCCATGAGCACGACCTTCGGCAGCCGGTTCTCCGTTGCCAGGCGCCGGAGCTGGACGAGCGCATCCCGGCCGTTGACCGCCTCCGCGACGGCCTCGATCCCGTCGGCGCTCTCCAGGTAGGCCGCGAGCCCGCGGCGCACGACGGCGTGGTCGTCGACGACGAGCACGCCGATCACCTCCTGGCCGGCCATGGACGGCATCACGAGGCACCGTCCGCCAGCGCCACGGGAATCATGACCTCGACCCGGCAGCCCGGCGCGGTGTCGCAGATCTCCATCCGTCCTCCCCATCCGCGGGCCCTCGTCTGCATGGAGACAAGCCCGATCGCCCCGGCCCGCGGCGCCGTGCCGTCCAGCCCGATGCCGTCGTCGGCCACGTCCACGAGGAGCCGGTCGCTCCCGCGGTCACCGGTGGTGCGGACCCGGATCCGCACCCGTGTCGCTCGCGCGTGCTTCACCACGTTGTGCAGCGCCTCCTGAACGATCCGGTACAGGTCCTCCTGCAGCTCGACCGGCAGCATCTCGAGCTTCTCCGCCGTCTCGACGTCGATGTGAAGCCCCGAGAGCGACTGCACCGACGCGGCATGGTCCCGGACGGCCCCTGCGAGGCCGCGCTCGACCAGCTCCACCGGATGCAGCTGGCTGACGAGGCTTCGCAGGTCGGCGAGTGCGTTCTGAGCGAGGCCGAGCAGCTCGTCGGCGACCGACTGCACGCGCTCGGGGCTGCTCACCCGGCCCGACGCGACATGGGATCGCAGGGCCTTGGCATGCATCCGCATCGAGAAGACCTGCTGCACCACCGAGTCGTGCAGCTCGCGCGCGAGGCGGGCGCGTTCGGCGAGCTGGGCGTCGTGACGGGAGTGGGCGAGCAGCTCGGCGGAGTCGACTGCCATGGCCGCCTGGTCCGCCATCGCGTCGAGGAACTCCAGGTCGGCGCAGCCCGGGACCTCCCCGGGCTCGTAGTACGCGTTGAGCACACCGAGGGCCCGCCCGCGGACGACGAGCGGGACGGCGACGAAGCAGTCCCACCGCGGAGCGCCCATGATCGTGTGCAGGGGAGCCCATGCCGGGTCCGCCAGCACCGCCGCCTTGCGGTGGGGGATCAGAATGCGCCGGCGCGCCCGGAACGCCTCGACGAACATCATCCGGGCGCCGAGCCTGCGGCATTCCTCCAGCCGGTCGGCGAAGTCCTCGGCGTCGGTGAACCCGGCCTTGCCCACCACCCGCATGGTGCCGCCCTCCACCCGGAGGATCTGCACGGCGGCGATGTGCTCGGCCTGCACGACCTCGCGGGCCACGACGTCGAGGGTGACGCGCAACGATGCGGCGTCGGCCACGCTCGACGCGGCGCGGGCGATCGCCGCCAGCCGCCGTTGCCCCCGCCGGTCGTCCTCCGACGGCCGGTTCTGCAGAGGGTCGCCACAGACGGGACAGCCCACGGGCCGGACCTCGCGGCCCGCTCCGCACGCGACTGCCTGCTGCATCACGCCGACTCCTTCGTCGAGGCGCTCGTCACCGATCGAAACCAGTCTCACCAGCAGAGTGAAACGTCACAAGACTCCCGTTCCGGTTCGCCGACGTCGGCCGGGATCGGCACTGTGGACCGAGACAAAAGGCGTACCGCACCTCACCAGCGGTGGCGCGCCCTGTCGGCCCGCGAGCCCGACGGCGTCGACCGGCCGAACTTTGTCTTTCGCCGAGTGAAAGCCGCCTGCATCCGATCCGGGTCCTCACCGGACCCTGTGTCGGATGTAGTGAGCCCGATCACCCCGACGTCGACGCCCCCGTCCCCGACGCACCCACTCCGACTCATTCACCCCGATCCGGTCGGCTCCGACCAGCCATCCCCAGCGATGCCGACGCATCCCGGCGGTGGCTCACGACCCGTGCCTCGCCCAGCGGCGCCGAAGCACGCAACGAAGCGGGAGGTCCCTGTGAGACCGAAGTTGCAGCGCTTGTCCCTCCTTCTCGCCGCGCTCCTGGTCATCGCGGCATGCGGGGGCGGAGGCGGGACAGCAGTCGGCACAGCTGCACCGGCCGGGCCACCGCAGCGCGGCGGCGAGCTCACCGTGCTCGAGAGCTCGTCGTTCGCGGGCGGTTGGCCGTCCGGGCTCGACCCCGCGACGAACACGACGGGCGGCGCCAACATCTCGCAGATGAGCGCCATCTACGGTGGCCTGTTCCTCCTCACGGCGAACGAGGACGGGTCCGATCCGCGCGTCGTGCCGAACCAGGCCGAAGGCTACGAGCTGCTCGACGAGGGACGCACGGTCCGGATCACCCTCCGCGACGGCATCCGCTTCAGCGACGGCACCCTGTTCGACGCCCAGGCCGTGGTCTTCAACATGCAGCGGGCCATGGCCTCGCCGTGCTCGTGCAAACCGACCTGGCCGCTCGCCGACGGCGGGATCACCGCGGAGGACGCGCGCACCGTCGTGCTGAAGTTCACCCGCCCCTATGCCGCTGTGATCAACTCGTTCCCGGTGGCGAACACCAACTGGATCGCCTCTCCCACCGCACTGCAGCAGATGGGCGAGGAGCAGTTCCGGATCACGCCGGTCGGCGCGGGCCCGTTCACGGTGGTGTCGAACCAGCTGAGCTCGCTCCTGGTGCTGCAGCGCAACCCCACCTACTTCAAGCCCGACCGGCCTTACCTGGACAAGCTGACCTTCCAGTCGATCGGCGGGGACCAGCCCGCGTACCAGGCGCTGCTCGCCGGACAGGCGCAGGCCTACGAGGGCCTCAGCACCACCCCGCTCCTGGAGCAGGCACAGTCCAGCGGGCGGCTGAGCGTGACGGTGCAGCCACCGACCTCGCCGTACGTGATCCAGCTCAACACGAAGGCCGCCCCGTTCGACGACGAGCGGGCCCGCGAGGCGATCTACCGGGCCACGGACTTCGACGCCATCTCGAAGGGCCTGTTCCGCGGGCTCTACCCGGTGAGCGAGTCGTTCACCGGGCCCGGGGGCCTCTTCCACCAGGAGTCCGTCGACGGCTACCCGAGCTATGACCCCGAGCAGGCCAAGCAGCTCGTGAGCCGGCTCGGCGGGCTGACCGTCGAGCTCGGCACGCTGAACGGCTACGTGGCCCAGCAGGTGATGACGGCGTTGCAGACCCAGTGGCAGGCCGCCGGGATCACCGTTGCCACCAAGACCTACGAGCTGTCGACGCTGGTCCAGCAGTTCAACTCGGGCCAGTGGCAGTCGATGCTGCAGACGGCGGGGGCGTGGGATCCCGCGTCCGGGGTGGGGGTCGGCTTCCGGTTCTCCTCGACCTCGCCCTTCAGCGGCGTGGCCGACCCACAGCTCGACCAGCTCCTCGACGGGGCGGCGGCCACGGTCGACCCCGCCGAGCGGCAGCGGCTCTACAGCGAGGCCGGGAAGTACATCAGCGACAACGCCTACGCCCCGTTCGGGCTGGCGTTCGCGGCGGCGAACATCGCCACCCCCGGCGTGTACGGGCCCGGTCTGACCACGAAGATCCCGCCGATCGTCGTCAACGCCGGGATCATCTGGGACGAGGTCTGGCGGGTGCAGCAGCAGTGACGGCATCCGTGGGCGCCGGGCGGCACCGCGCAGGCGCCGGCTTCCTCACCTCGCCCGGTATGCGGCTGGTGGGCAAGCGGCTGCTGCTCGCTGTGCCGATCGTGCTCGGGGTCAGCATCCTGACGTTCTGGGTGCTCAACCTGATCCCGGGCAGCGCGGCGCAGCAGCTGCTCGGGCCCGAGGCCACCCCGGAGCAGGTGCGGGCCCTGGAACTGGAGCTGGGCCTGGACCGGCCCGCGGTGCTGCGGTACCTGGACTGGCTCGGTGGGGCGGTCACGGGGGATCTCGGGCAGTCCCTGGTGAGCCGGCAGCCGGTGACCGACCTGCTGGGCGAGCGGCTGGCCGTCAGCGGTGAGCTCGCAGCGCTGGCTTTCCTCATCTCGCTGGGACTCGCGGTGCCCACCGCCCTGCTGGCCGCGTACCGCCCCAACCGGCTGTTCGACCGGCTCAGCATGGTCGTCAGCATCACGGGGCTCTCGGTGGCCAACTACGTGCTGGCGCTGCTGCTCGTGCTGATCTTCGCGGTGCAGATGGCGGTGTTCCCGGCGATCGGGTTCGTCCCGCTGTCGCAGGGACCGGGGGCGAACCTGCAGTCCATGGCGCTGCCCGCGGTGGCCATCGCGTTCCCGCTGTACTGCTTCTACACGCGGTTCCTGCGCGGCGATCTCGTCGACCAGCTACAGGGCGAGGACTACGTCACCACGGCACGGGCGAAGGGCATCGGGCCGTGGCAGGTGCTCGTGCGCCATGCGTTCCGCAACTCGGCGTTCGGGCTGATCACCGTGGTCGGCCTGAACCTCGGGACCCTCATCGGCGGGACGGTGATCGTCGAGCAGATCTTCGCTCTCCCCGGGATGGGGCAGCTGATGCTGCAGGCGATCAACACCCGCGACTTCGTCGTCGTGCAGGCGTGCGTGGTGGTGTTCGCGGTCGCGGCAGTACTGGCCAACCTGCTGGCCGACCTGCTCTACGCCGTACTCGACCCGAGGATCCGCTATGGCAGTCGTTGACGCCGGGCCCGCGCTCGTCGAACACGCGGAGACCCCAACCGCGCGGACCCGGGGCCGGGTGGGCTCGCTCGGGTTGGTGCTGCCGGCAGCGGTCGTCGCGCTGATCGCGCTGGCCTGCTTCGTGGGCCCACTCGTGCTGCCGGTGCCGCCGCCGATCGGGGGCAGCGTGCTGGAGTCCTACCTCCCGGCGTTCTCGCCGGGGCACCTGCTCGGCACCGACCCGAACGGCAACGACATCCTCTCCCGGATCCTGTCGGGTGGCCGCTCGTCGCTGATCGTGGCGGTGGCGGTGAACCTGCTCGGGCTGCTGGTCGGCGGCACGCTCGGCGCCCTGTCCGGCTTCGTGGGCGGCGTGGCCGACACGGTGATCATGCGCGTGCTGGACGTGCTGATCGCGTTCCCGTCACTGGTGCTCACCCTCGCGGTGGCGCAGAGCCTTGGCCCGAGCCAGACCAACACGATCCTGGCGTTGGCGTTCTTCAGCATCCCGGCGTTCGCGCGGATCTCCCGGGCGGCGACGTTGCGGCTGCGGGAGCTGCCGTTCATGGCGTCCGCCGTGCTCTGCGGCACGCCGGGATGGCGGATCCTGCTGCGGCACGTGGCCCCGAACATCGCCCCGCAGCTGATCACGTTCGGGATGCTCGGGATGGGCATCGTGATCGTGATCGAGGGCGCGCTGAGCTTCCTCGGGCTGGGCATTCCGCCGCCCGCCCCGAGCTGGGGCAACATGATCTCGCAGGGTCAGCAGAGCATCTCCGCGACGCCGATGCTGGTCGTCTGGCCCTCGGCGGTCCTGTTCGTCACGGTGCTGGCGTTCAACCTGCTCGGTGAGAACCTGCGCGCGCGATGGAGCGGCCGATGAGCCTCACGGATGACGACGTCCTCGCGGCGGGACCCGGACCGGGCCCGTCCCGCACCGGTCCCGCACCCGACGGTGAGCCGCTGCTGGAGGTACAGGACCTGCGGGTGCGCTTCTCCCGCGCCGGGCGCCACGTGCACGCCGTCAACGGCCTGTCCTACCGGCTCGAGCCCGGCCGGATGCTCGCGATCATCGGGGAGTCCGGGTCCGGGAAGAGCGTCAGCTCGCGCGCGCTCATGGGACTGCTGCCCTCCACCGCGGCCGTCACGGGCTCTGCGCGGTTCGCCGGCACCGAGCTCGTCGGGATGCCGGAGGCGCAGATGCGACGGCGGCGGGGCGCTGACATCGCCATGGTGTTCCAGGACCCCGCCCGCTCACTCAACCCGACGATGCGGATCGGCACGCAGGTCGTCGAGGCGGTGCGGGCGCATTCCGACATGGACCGCCACGCCGCCCGGCGGCGGGCCGTCGAGCTGCTGTCGCTGGTGCGGCTGCCGGTGCCGGAACAGCGGTTCGCCGAGTACCCGCACCAGCTCTCGGGCGGCATGCGGCAGCGGGTGATGATCGCGATCGCCCTCGCGGGTGAACCCCGGCTGCTCATCGCCGACGAGGCGACCACGGCGCTCGACGTGACCACGCAGGCGCAGATCATGGAGCTGCTCGTCGAGCTGCAGCACCGGCTCGGGATGGCAGTGATCATGATCAGCCACGACCTCGGTCTGGCCGCGAGCTACGCCCAGGACGTCCTCGTGATGTACGCGGGGCGGGGCGTCGAGCACGCCTCGGCGGAGACGCTCTTCGCGCACGTCCGGATGCCCTACACCCGCGCGCTGCTGGGGGCGATCCCGCTGCTGGAGCGGGAGTCGCACGCACTGCTGCCGGTGGTGCCGGGTCAGCCGCCCGACCTGTCGGCTCTCCCCGTCGGCTGCCCGTTCGCACCGCGCTGCGAGTTCGCCGACGAGGAGTGCGGCGAGAACCCGCCGTTCGCCGAGCAGGAGCCGGGCCACCGATGGGCGTGCTGGCACCCGGTGCCGGACGCGGTGGCCGACCCTGCGCCGAGAGGAGACCGGTCATGACCGCAACCGACGAGCGCCCGGCGCAGGGCGAGCCGCTGCTGCGCGCCCGGGGCATCGTGCAGCAGTTCCCGGTGCGCGGAGCCGGGGGGATCAAGGGCGGTGTCGTGCACGCCGTGTCGGACGTGTCGTTCGAGGTGCGGGCGGGCGAGACGCTCGGTGTGGTGGGAGAGACCGGCTCGGGCAAGTCCACGCTCGCCCGGTCGGTCATCCAGGCGCCCCGCCCCCAGTCCGGGGAGGTGCATTTCCGCGGGACCGACCTCATGCGGCTGCGTCGCCGTGAACTGGTGCAGGCCCGCCGGCACATGCAGATGGTGTTCCAGGACCCGTTCGGCTCGCTGAACCCGCGGTGGCGGGTGACGGAGCTGGTCGAGGAGCCCCTCGTCGGCTACGGCGTGCGGGGCTCGGCGCAGCGGGAGGCCAGGGTCCGGGAGCTGCTCGACATGGTCGGGCTCGACCCGTCGGTGTACGGGAAGCGGCGGCCGCACGAGCTGTCGGGTGGGCAGTGCCAGCGCGTGGCGATCGCCCGGGCCATCGCGTTGCACCCGGCGCTGGTGATCTGCGACGAAGCGGTGTCCTCGCTCGACGTGCTGATCCAGGCGCAGGTGCTCAACCTGTTCGAGCGGCTGCGCACCGAGCTGGGACTGTCCTACCTGTTCATCTCCCACGACCTGGCGCTGGTCAAGCAGGTGAGCGACCGGGTGGCGGTGATGCACCTCGGGCAGCTCGCCGAGGTCGGGCCTGCGGACGAGCTGTACCGGCGACCGCTGCACCCCTACACGGCGGCGCTCCTCGACTCGATCCCCGGCCTCGACCCCGAGACCGGACGCGCCCGCCGCCCCCGCCCCCTGGAGGGGGAGGCGCCTTCACCGCTCAACCCGCCCAGCGGGTGCCGGTTCCGCACGCGCTGCCCGCTGGCGCGGCCGCGGTGCGCCGAGGAGGAGCCGGTGTTGCGCGAGCACACCCCCGATCACCAGGTCGCCTGCCACTTCCCACTCGACGCCGCCACGCGGGCCTCCTGATCGCAGAGGAGCACCATGTCCAGTACCACCGCCCTCACCCCGCCCGCCGGTGTCGACCCGACGCCCGCGTCGCTGATCCGGCGCGTCGTCGAGCTGCGTCCCGCCCTGGTCGCCGCGCAGGCCGAGGTCGAGGAACGCACGTACTACTCCCACGAGATGCACGAGGCCTTCCGGGAGGCGGGGCTCTACCGCGTGATGCAGCCACGGCGCTACGGCGGCCTGGAATGCGACTACATCACCTTCACCCGGCTGCAGATCGAGATGGCGCGTGGTTGCGTCTCCACGGCGTGGTGCTGGGCGCTGGCCTCCAGCCACGCCGTGCAGATCGCGTCGTACTTCCCGGAGGCGGCGCAGGAGGCCGTCTTCGGCGACGGCGACTTCCGGTGCGCGTCGGTGGCGGCGCCCGACGCCACGGCCGTGCGGCTGGAGTCGGGGTGGCGGCTGGACGGCACCGTCCGCTACTGCTCGGGAATCCCGTACTCCACGCACTTCATGGGCCAGGCACTCATCGCGGGACTGGCGCAGGCGGAGGCGGCCGAGCGGATGCTGCTCTACGTCGCGCCGCGCAGCGAGTGGACCATGCTCGACGACTGGGGCTCGAGCACGGGGTTGCGCGGCAGCGGGTCACACAGCATCCGGCTGGACGACGCCCGGATCCCGGCCGAGTTCGTGCTCGAGGACACGAACATGATCAGCGTCGACGTCTCCGGCGGGACCCCGGGCCTCGCCCTGCACGGCAACCCGATGTACACGGGCCGCGCGCTCGCGCCGTTCACGATGTCGGTGGCCGCACAGATGATCGGCGCGGGCTACAACGCGCTCGACGAGTTCGAGCACCAGATGCGCACCCGCAAGACCAGCATGCCCCCGATGGTGCCCCGGCTGACCGACCCCGACCACCAGCGCTGGTACGGCGGCGCGCTGGGGAAGCTCGCGACGGCCGAGGCTGCGGTGCTGCGCTGCGCGGAGGAGCACATGGAGCTGTGCGAGCGCACCGCTGCGGGCGGCAAGCCCTACGGCGAGGAGGAGGAGCAGCGGCTCGGCGTCATCGCGCGCGAGGCGATCGTGCAGGTATGGGAGGCGGTCGACCAGCAGCTTTTCCGCAACGTCGGATCCAGCGCGATGAACGCCGGCCAGCGCTTCGAGCGGCTCTACCGCGACATGGCGATGATCGCGAGCCACCGCAACACCGGCTTCCGCGACCTGATGTTCCGCCGGCTCGCCCAACTGCACCTCGGGGTCGAGGCCACCTGAGAAGGAGCGAGCGGTGAACGAGCTTGCGAGCGAATCAATGTCACAGCGCCTGCGCGAAGCGTCGGCCGAGCCCAGCGAGGCTGAGCGATGAGCACGTCAACGGGCTCGGGCCGGGTGGCGGCAGCACCTGACGGCGAGCTCGTCACGTCCCGGCGCGGGTATTTCTGGGTGGGGACGGAGCGGGTGCAACACCCGGCGGGCCTCGTGCCGCGCGGGCCGATGTTCGTCGCCTGGGAGGCGCCGGAGCACGTGACCAGGCCGTACCCGCTGGTGCTGGTGCACGGCGGTGGCGGCCAGGGCACCGACTGGATGGGCACCCCCGACGGCCGCAGCGGCTGGTCGACCATGCTGGTTCGCAGCGGCCACCTCGTGTACGTCGTGGACCGTCCCGGCCACGGCCGCTCGCCCTACCACCCCGACGTGCTCGGAGCGATGGGCCCGCCGTTCTCCTACGAGCGGGCGAAGGAGATCTTCGCCCCGGACTCCCACGCGAACCTGCACGCACAGTGGCCGGGCAGCCGGGACGTCGATGACCCGCTGTTCGACCAGGTCCTCGCCCCGACCGGTCCGATGCCTGCCGACATGGCGGTCGCCCATCGGCTCGATGCCGACCGTCTCGTGCAGCTGCTCGAACGTGTCGGGCCAGCGGTACTCGTCACGCACTCCGCGGGCGCGCCCGGCGGGTGGCTGGCCGCCGACGCGCGTCCCGACCTCGTGGTCGCGCTGCTCGCGCTGGAGCCGATCGGGCCACCGTTCCTGAGGCTCCCGGACGGCGGGTTGCTGCTGCCCTGGGGCCTGACCGCCGCGCCCCCGGCCTTCGACCCGCCCGTCGCCGACCCGTCCGAGCTCGCCGCGGGATCCCACCGGCTCCCCGGCCTCGCCCGCGTCCCGATCGGGGTGTTCTCGGCCGGCGCCTCGCCGTTCGACGCCTTCGCCGGCGACGTCGCGGAGTTCCTCCGCACCACCGGTTGCCGAGCGGAGTGGGTGCGCCTCGCCGACCACGGCATCCACGGAAACGGGCACGCCGTGATGTTCGAGCGCAACTCCGCGGAGGCGCTCACGGTGCTCGTCCGGTGGCTGGACGAGCTGATCACGCAGCAGCCATGATCGTCCTCGTCGCGCCCGGACCGGGACATCCGACGTACGCCGTCCGGGACCGCCGCCCGGACGGATGAGGTCATCGGCACGGTTCGGCGCGGCTGCCACCGCCCTAGCGTGAGTTTCGCGGTCCCTGTGGCCGCCGTTCCCCGAGGAGTTCCTGTGAGGTACGTACAGATCGGCCGGTACCCGGCAGTGTGGTCGGTTCCTGCGGGAGGAGCGTGATGGAGTTCCTCGTACACGCCCGCAACCAGCTGCCGCGGGACTTCCCCGCCGAGCGCCGCGCCGAGATGCGCACGCTCGAGCGTGCCGTCGCGGGCCGGTGGCGCTCCGAGGGGATGCTGCAGCGACTGTGGCGGGTGCCCGGACGGACCGACTGGGTCGGGCTCTTCACCGCCGACGATGCCACCGTGCTGCACGACGCACTCACGACGCTCCCGATGTGGCCGTGGCTCGAGATCACCGTGCAGCCGCTGGCGACCCACCCACAGGAACGGTGATCATCTCGCTCGAGCCCGACGCGGCGGCGGTCTCGGGCGATGACATCGATCCGGCCGACGAGCTCGACGAGGAGATCGTGTGACCACCATCGAGACCGGCCGACCACGCACCCGTCTGCCGGCGGCGCTCGCGGCGCTGTGCGCACTGGTACTCGCCGCGTGCGGCGCCGCGCCGGGAGTCGACACAGCGGCCGCCGGGGGCGGGATCCGCACCGTCAACCCGTACGGGGGTGACCCCGCCACGGAGGGGGCCCCGAAGCGTGGTGGGGTGCTGATCATGGGCACCGACCGGGAGGTCGTCGGGTTCGACCCGACCGTGCAGAACACCAACCAGGCCGCGCTCGCGGTCTACGACTCGCTGATGAAGCTCAAACCCGACGGTTCGGCCGAGCCGTACATGGCGAAGTCGATGGACACCGCTGACGGCGGGCAGACCTGGCGTCTGGGCCTGCGGGAGGGCGTGACCTTCTCTGACGGCACGCCGCTGGACGCGCAAGCCGTGATCGTCAACGTGCAGCGGCACATCGACAAGGCGTCCTCCCCCGGCCACCGGTTCACGCAGCCGATCGAGTCGATGACCGCCGTCGACCCGCTCACCGTGGAGTTCCGGTTGAAGTCGCCGTTCGGGCTGTTCCCGACGGCCTTCGCGGGAAGCTTCACCACCGGCAGCCTCGGCCAGATCATCTCCCCTGCCGCGCTGCAGAAGTACGGCGACCAGATCGCGAACAACCCCGTCGGCGCGGGCCCGTTCGTGCTCGGCAACTGGACGCGCGACTCCCGGATGGAGCTGACGCGCAACCCGGACTACTGGCAGGAGGGCATGCCCTACCTGGACGGGCTGCAGTTCCGGCCGCTGCCCGACACCGAGAGCCGGTACGCGTCACTGGAGAACGGCGACGTCGACCTGATCTTCGGCGGCTACCACACCGAGCTGCTGCGCGGGTCGGAGAACCCGAACCTGACCGTCTACTACGGATCCGGGCACGGCGCGGAGTGGCTCTATTTCAACCACGAGAAGCCGCCGTTCAACGACCGCCGGATGCGTGAGGCCCTGGTGCGTGGGATCGACACCCAGGCGCTCGCGGCCACCCAGTACCGCGGGCGGATGGAGCCGGCGCACGGATACTTCGGCGACAGGAGCGAGTACCAGACGCCGGAGGCGGCCGCCGCGTACCCGAACTACGACCCCGAGCGCGCGAAGCAGCTCGTGGCCGAGTACGTGGCCGAGGGCGGGAGCACGACGGTGGTCTACAAGACGACCAACGCCCCGAACCGGATGGCGTTCGCCGAGTTCCTGCAGGCACAGATGGCCGCCATCGGGATCACCGTGCAGCCGCAGTTCTTCGACCTGGCCCAGTACTCTTCGAGCGTCGTACAGAGCCGCGACTTCCAGCTGGCCGGCACCGTCGGCGGGCCGGTGGACTCGCCGTACCCGGCGGCGCAGAACGTCCTGCGGACCGGCGGCAACCAGAACTACGGCGGCTACACCAACCCCGAGGTGGACGCGCTGCTCGACAGGGCCGCCGCCACCACCGACGACGCCGAGCGCACGCGCCTCTACCAGCAGGTGCAGCTGGTGACCAACCAGGACATCTCGATGGCCTACACCAGCCGCGGCTATCTCTCGACGATCGCGAAGCCCGAGGTGAAGGGTGTTGTGCGGTATCTGACCCGTGACATGTTCTTCGGCACCACCTGGCTGGACCGGTAGCGGTCCGGGCCGGCCGGATCATCTCGCAACTGATCGGCAGCGATCGTCGCCGGTCGAACTCCCGGTGACAAGCGGACAGGTCGAACGGCGTGGGCTGCCCGATTGTGATCTCGTGGGGCCCCGATCTCGCGAGCCGCGCCCGCTCGATCATGAACGAGCGGCGCCCTCGCCCGGACCTGTCGGGTGAGCGGGCCGGTCGCCCCGGAGGCGCGGAGCCACGCTCACCACGTCGGCCTCACCACCACCTCAGCGGACTCGCCCGCACGCATCCGCTCTATGAATGTGTCCGGCAATCGGTTCATGTGGGATGTCCGGTACTTTCACCTCATTCTTTGGATGAGTTCCTCTCTCGGGTAGAAGCCGGGGTGGACCGTGCGCCGGTGCGGATTCGGGAAAGAATCGGCAACCATCCGGCCGTGGCCGTGCGTTATTCTGCAGGCCGCGCCCCGTTCATTTCGCCTGGCGACCATCCCTAGGTCATTCCGCTCGCTCGAAGGACATGCATGCGCAGGACGGTCCGGAGAAAGCTCTGCGATACGCGCGAGCTCATGCGTCAGGCGAGAACGGGAGCGGTCACCCGCCGTGAACTGCTGACGATGTTCGGCGTCTCGGCAGCCGCGATCGGCGCAGGCGGCGCGATCACCGCTGCGGCGCGCCCGCTCGCGTACGACTACGTCATCGTCGGCGCGGGCTCGGCGGGCTGCACCCTGGCCGCACGGCTCCTCGCGGACTCGCAAGCCAGCGTCCTGCTGATCGAGGCGGGCGGCTCCAACGACCGGCCCGATGTGCGGGACTTCACGAGGTCGGAGAGTCTGACGGCGCCGGGCTCCACGGCCGACTGGCCGTTCGAGTCGGAGCCGCAGCCGGCGCTGCTGGGA
>DASYES010000429.1:0-4861 GCA_036498885.1 Pseudonocardia sp. | reverse complement strand
GACGCGGCCGGTGCCTGCGGGGCCGGGCGCTGGGGCTGCTGTTCCGGCTCCTGCCGGGGCGGAACAGCCGAAGGACCGGGCCGAGGACCCGGACGCGGGCCGGCCGGACGCGGACGCTCCGGTGCTCCCGTGGAAGACGGGGCCGGCGGGGCCGGCGGCGCCGACGGCGCGGACGGCGCGGACGCCGCAGGAGGGGCCGACGGGCGCGGACCCGGGACGGGACCGCGCGACGGCTGCGCCGGGCGCGACGGAACCGCGGACGGGCTGGCTCCACCACCGGGGCGCTGCCTGCCTCCACCGCGACGACCACCGGAGTCGCTGCCGTTGGACATCGACTCACGAAGCTTGCGGGCCACAGGGGCCTCAACGGTCGAGGACGGGGATTTCACGTACTCGCCGAGATCCTGCAATTTGCTCAGTACTTGCTTGCTGCTGACTCCGAGCTCCTTGGCGAGCTCATGTACGCGGGCCTTGCCTGCCACTGCACTCCTTGTTTGTCGGAGGCCGGCGGCGGTACCCGCTCGACCTCGAACCTAGTGTCGAAGCACGTTCATGGTGCGATCTTCACGACTGGCTCATGACGGGTCGACCTTGCTTCCTCGTGTGACGGACCCGGGTCGTTCCCGGGCCCCGCTCGCGGTACTGCCCATCTGCACTGAATCGTTCACGTGCTCGCTCCGACCCCCACGCTCGATTCTGGCCCGTACCGCACCGGTGTCCAGCGGACCCGGGACGCGTAGCGCCCGCGGGAACGCCGAGCGCCGCTCGGCACGGTCCAGGCACTCCGAAGCCGGGTGCAACCATGCACCTCGCCCGGGGAGCCGCCGCCGCGGGTCAGGGGTGAGGACCCCGTCCACCACGACGACCCGCAACAGACCGTCGACCACCGATCGACTTCGGCATCCTATGCATGTCCGGACGGGTCCCGCAGCGGATCGCGGATCCGGGGTGGGCGTCGGACGAGCAGGGGCCGAATTCGAGCGGTGGGCCGAGGTGGAGTGTAGCGCAGCAGTGTCATCCGTTCCGCCCTCGCGGGGTACCTCGCGGATCAGCCGACCGACTCCGACTCTGGCGCGTCCACGGCCCCGCGAGGATCGGCGTCGCTGCGGATGTCGATCCTCCATCCGGTGAGCCGGGCCGCCAACCGGGCGTTCTGGCCTTCCTTGCCGATGGCCAGCGAGAGCTGGAAGTCGGGTACGACCACCCGCGCGGTCTTCGTGCGCGCGTCGAGGACCGTGACCGACACCACTTTGGACGGGGAAAGGGCGTTGCCCACAAAGGTCGCAGGGTCGTCCGACCAGTCGATGATGTCGATCTTCTCCCCGGCCAGCTCGCTCATGACCCCGCGCACCCTCGCCCCGACCGGGCCGATGCAGGCACCCTTGGGGTTGACGCCCGGCACGGTGGACCGGACGGCGATCTTCGAACGGTGTCCGGCCTCCCGGGCCACGGCGACGATCTCCACGGACCCGTCGACGATCTCCGGTACCTCGAGCGCGAAGAGCTTGCGCACGAGATTCGGATGCGTTCTGCTCAACGTGATCTGCGTCCCACGCATTCCCCGCGTCACGCCGACCACGTAGCAGCGGATCCGTGACCCGTGCTCGTACTTCTCGCCGGGGACCTGCTCGGCCTGCGGCAGCACGCCCTCGGTCTGCGGGCTCAGCTGCACGATCACCACGCCGCGGGCGTTGGCGCGGGCGTCGCGCTGGATGACGCCGGCGACGATCTCGCCCTCCTTCGCCGCGAACTCGCCGTAGGTGCGCTCGTGCTCGGCGTCGCGCAGGCGCTGCACGATCACCTGGCGCGCAGTGGTGGCCGCGATCCGGCCGAAGCCCTCAGGGGTGTCGTCCCATTCGGACGCGACGGCCCCGTCCGAGCCGATCTCCTGGGCCATCACGCGGACCGCGCCTGTCTTGCGGTCGATGTCGATGCGCGCGTGGGGCTGGTGACCGTCCGTGTGTTTGTAGGCAGTGAGAAGAGCGGTCTCGATGGCCTCGATGACCGTCTCGAAAGGGATGTCCTTCTCGCGCTCGATGGTGCGCAGCGCCGCGATGTCGACGTTCATGCCGTGTCCTCCTCAGGTGGCTCGGACGCCCCCTGCAGCAGCTGCAGTTCGGCTTCCGGAGCGGGCCGGAACTCCACCTGGACGCCGGCGTGTTCCACGTCGGCGTAGCGCAGCCCGCGCAACTCGCCGTCGACGAGGACGGTGACGGCCTCCTCGCCTGCCGGACCCACTCGGCCGGTGAACGTGTCGCCTTCGCGCGTGCGGACCGCGACCTGACGCAGGTGCGCCCGGCGCCAGTGCCGGGGACCGGTCAGGGGCCGGTCGACGCCCGGTGAGGTGACCTCGAGGGTGTAGGAGCCGGGGATGAGGTGCTCGTGCTGGTCCAGCTCGGCCGAGACGGCCCGGGACAGCTGCGCGATGTCGTCGAGCCCGATGCCGGATTCGGAGTCCACCACGACCTTGATGGTGTGACGACGGCCCGCGGTGCGCACGTCGAGCTGGTCCAGCTCGAATCCGGCATCTCGGACAATCGGTTCCAGCACGCCGTGCAGCTGTCCGGGCGGCTGCCCGGCTTCCTGCGCGGGGCGGGGGGAGGGCATCGGATGACTCCTGCTCGTTTCGGTTCTCTCCGCCTGCGCGGCAGCGGCGGATGTCGCTGGGCGGGTGCGGTGAGTTTGCCAGGGTATCGCGCCCGGCCCGCACAGCGGCCTGGCAGGATATGGCCGTAACGCGCTGCGTGAGGAGTTTCCGTGCGAGAGCATCCCGGGTCTGCTTCAGCGCCCGGGGTCACCCGTCGGCAGTTGATCGCTGGTCTCCTCCTTCTCCCACCGGCCCTGGCCGGTTGCGCGCTCGGCCAAGGCGCGCAAGCAGGGCCCGACCCACTGATCGCGCTCGCCGACGCCGCCCGCAGCGACGTGGCGCTGGCTGCCGCTGCGATCGCGTCGACCCCCGCCACCGCCCCGCGAATCCAGCCGTTGGTCGACGCGCGCACCGCGCACGCCCAGGCCCTGGATGCCGAGGTGGCGCGCCTCGACCCGCATCAACCGCGCCGGCCACCGGCCCGGGCCACCGCCCGCACCGCCACCCTTGCCGAGGTACGTGCTGCCGTCCTCGCCTCCGGCCAGTCGGCCGCCGCCGCGGTGCTCACCCTGCCCCCCGATCGCGTCGGTCTCGTCGCCTCGGTGGCAGCGTGCTGCGCGGCCTACGCACAGGTGCTCGGATGAGCGACCCGCAGCCCGGCCGAGCGATCGGGATCGACAAGGCTGCAGTGGACGCACTGCAGGACGCACTCGCGGCGGAGCACGCCGCCGTCTGGTGCTACACGCTCATCCCCGCGTTCTTGCCAGCCGACCAGGTGCCGGCGGCCCGAGCCGATGCCGACGCGCACCGGGCGGTGCGCGGTCAGCTGGAGCAGACGCTCAGCGACCTCGGTGTCCAGCCCGTCTCGGCCCAGCCCGCGTACCAGACACCGAAGCCGGTCGCCGACGGGCCGTCCGCGGCCGCGCTCGCGGTCGTCGCGGAGACCGACGCGCTGGCGGCCTGGCGCTCGGTGGTGGAGCGCACCGGCGATCGCTCGGTCCGCCAGGCCGCGCTCGACGTTCTCACGAAGGGCACGCTGCGCTGCGCGGTGTGGCGCACGGTCGTGAACGACCAGCCCGCGATCCTGGTCTTCCCGGGCAGCGTCTGACGCCGAGGGCCGGTCGAGCCGTCAGCCGGCGAGGGCGTCGAGGGCTCGGTCGCGGTCGGCGTCGGTGTTGTAGAGGTGGAACGCGAGGCGCGCGGCTCCGGCGCGTCCGCTCGCCACCACACCGGCCGCGGTCAGGCGGTCCATCGCCCCGGGCGTTCGGACGGCGACGATCGCGGATCCCGCGGGCTCCATCCCGAGGGCGGCCCGGAACCCGTCCGCGAGGCCCACGCAGTGGGCGTGCACCGCCGCGCGGTCGAGCCCGGCGAGCCACGGCAGGGCCACGGCCGCGCCGGAGTGGCAGTACCAGGCCGGCGACGTGTCGAGGGACCGGGCGTCGGGAGCCAGCTGCATCGGCAGTCCGTAGATGCTCCCCCACCGGTCCGCAGCGGCGTACCAGCCGGCCTGGTGCGGCACGACCTCGAATCCGGGGCGGACGGCCATCCACGCCACCCCGCGCGGGGTGAGCAGCCACTTGTAGGCAGCGGCCACCACGACGTCGGCCCAGCCGAGGTCGGCGTCGAACCAGCCGAGCGCCTGGGTGGCGTCCAGCACCACCCGCGTGCCTCCCGCCTGCGCCGCCCGCAGGGCATCGAGGTCGACGACGCGGCCGTCGGCGGACTGGACGACGCTCACCGCGACGAGGTCGTGGTCCCCGGCCAGCTCCCCCAGCTTCCCCAGCTCGACCTCCGTGACGGTCACACCGCGTGCAGCTTGGGCTGCGAACGGCCAGCTCACACTGGTGAACTCGCCCGAGGCGACGAGCACCCGGGTCCCGTCGGGCACACTCGCGGCGATCAGCCCGAGCAGCGGAGACACCGCCGAGCCGATCGCCACCCGGCTCGCATCCACCCCGACGAGGCTGCCGAAGGCGGCACGGGCGACCTCCACGGGCTCGTCGAAGGCGCCCGGTCGCCCGCCACCGGTGCACCACTGCCGGATCGCGGCCTCGACGGCGTCGGCGACCGCCGCCGAGGGGATCCCGATGCCGGCGGTGTTGAGGTAACCGGAGGGGACGTCGAACTGCTGACCGAAGGCGCGGCGCATAGCAGGGACACTACGAGAATGGACAGCCAGCTGATCGAGATCAGGACCGGCGCCCGCGAGGCCGTGGTGGACCTGACCGACGAGATCGCCGCCTTCCTGCGTTCCGTCGACGCCGGGGAGGG